>SCUP01000199.1 GCA_004297665.1 Nitrosarchaeum sp.
AAATTTGTAATCATGACATCATGTAATTGTTCTTCATCAATAGATAATTTTTCAGTTGGAGATAAAGTAATTTGTTCAGCAGCAGCAGCTTCTACTGACTTTATAGAAATATTATCACCAATTCCAGCTCCAATATTTTGTCTAGTCATTCCATCAATTTTAATAATACCAGTACCGTATTCTTCAGGAGAACCAGGCCAGAGTTTTACATGTGTCTTTTTGTTGTGTGTTAATTCTAAAATTTGTCCTGGTTTCCACTTAGCATCTTCAATTATTTTAGGATCAACTATAGCTCTTCCTCTTCCAACATGTTGTTGTGGGATTTCAATTACTTTTAAAATAATTTCACTCATTTTTTTCTCCCTAAAAATTAGCGGGGTTTATTCAACCTCCACCTTTTTGCCTTTTGGCTTCTCATCTTCAATTAACTTGAAGACTAGTTCGAGAATTCCATTTTTGTAAGAAGCTTTTGCAGAGTTTTCATCAACTTTGTGTTTGATTGGAACCTTTACGTGATATTTTTTTTCACCATGCTCTGCAGAAATATCTACAAATTTGTCTTGTACAAGAATTTTAACGTCTGTTTTTTCAACTCCTGGTATCTCGGCTACAAGTTTTACCAGTTTTTCTTTTTCATCTGCAATTACATCTACAATTGGTTCTCTGGTATCAGTTGATGGAAGTAATTCTGGTTTTACATTTCCGTACTCTTTTACAACGGGTTTTCCATTAGGACCAACAGTCATTGTATAGCCATAATAAAATGGATCAGAGTTGGAATCCTTTCCCTTGAACTCTTCAGCTATGTCATCTATATCAAAAAAAGAGCTTGACATTCTCTTGAAGATTCTATTAAATTCATCATCAAATATTGTCATATTTATCTGCTGTATGTAATGTATATTACATTATATAAATATTGTGATTATTTATGAAATTTCTTACATAATACTATTATAACTGACATCATATAATTATACTTGATGAAAATTACTATGTCTATTCCAGAAATAGTCAGGGAAATTGTCACTAGAAATCGTTCAATTTATGATTGTATGAAGATGGATTTGGTCAACTATACAGCACTGGCCGTAAAGATTCAACCAGAAATTGAAAAGGTCTTAGGCGGTTCTGTAAATCTCAATACAATTGTAGTTGCCATAAAACGATACGCAGATTCTTTTGAAACCAAAGAGAATATCAAAGAAGAATCTGTTTTGAAAAATGCAAGACTTGTATTAACTGATGGAATGATGGATATTAAATTTTCAAAAAAAGATTCTGAAGAGATGGATCCTACATTAATTTTAGATAAATTTTCAAAAATTACTAGCAATTATGAATTTTTTAGATTATCTGACTCATTTAGATTCTTTACAGAAGACATGGAAAGCATTAGACAAATATTTGAAAATGTACCAAACAGGGAAAATATGTTCAATACTGGTCTTGCAAAAATTAGAATTTCAATTCCACCAAATCAGAATCAATCAGATGTAGTATCTTATGTTGCAGAGATTTTACATGATAATGGAATAGAACTTGTAAATGCGTTTTTCAGCCAAGACAGTATAATCATAATTCTAAATGAGAGAGATGCTTCTAGAGCATATGAAATACTTCATTCTGATATAGTCAGAATTGGATAAATTCTGAAATTATTTATGATGTATTGAGAAAGTTGATCTCATAGGATATATTCAGTAATTTTAGAGTATGATGTAATTGGCCAGAAATAAGAAAAAAATAGTCATTTTAGGAGGAGGATTTGCAGGAGTAGAATGTGCCAGACAATTAGAGTCGTATTTTGGAAATAATTCTGAAATTGAGTTGGTAATGATAAGTGAAGATAATTTTCTGTTATTTACTCCAATGTTGCCACAGGTAGCATCGGGTATGATTGAAACAAGGCATATTGTAATGCCGATTAGAGCAATTTGTAAAAAGACAAAATTTTATGAAGGTAGAATAAAAAATATAGATCCTTTTGGAAAACTTGTAACATTATGGGGCACTAGTGAAAAAAGAGGTTTTTCAATTCATTATGATTATTTGGTAGTTGCATTAGGTAGTGAAACCAATTTTTTTGGAATGGCAGATGTAGAAAAAAATGCTTACACAATGAAGACTCTCAATGATGCAGTAATGCTAAGAAATAGAGTAATAGATGTACTTGAGCAAGCTGAAAAT
>SCUP01000200.1 GCA_004297665.1 Nitrosarchaeum sp.
AGGTTTAATGGATTTCAAGTCATCAAAAATTAGAATATCTGCGAGCTTTCCTGGTGCAATGCCACCCAAATCTTTACTCATGTGATAATAATCAAAGCAGTTTTTTGAAGCCATTGAAATAGCATCTATTGGTTTTAGACCAAGTTTTATGGATTCTCTAACACAGTGATCAATATGGCCATACTTTACAATATCTATAGGATCAAGTCCATCAGAACAAAACATCAATCTATCAAGATTTGTTCCATGAGTCAATACATCTGGAATGATTTCTTTCAAGTCACGCCTAATTGATCCTTCTCTTATCATAATTGACATTCCTAGGCGCAATCTTTCTAAGACTTGATCAAAATTGAGAGGTTCATGACATGATAAGATTCCAGATGCTACATACGCGTTGAGTTTTTTTTCACTGGCTCCAGCAGTATGACCATTAATGATACAATCACCTGCTAACATGGTAGACAGAGACTTCATTGTTTTAGGATCTCGAAGTGTAACTTTGGTCCATGAAAAAACTTCGCCCAGTCCTAGAACATGAGGGTGTTTGATTGCTAATTTTTCTTGTGATAATGATAAAGTGTTACTATTACTGAATTTTTCATCAACAGGAAGACCGCCTGGAACAACTTGAAATATTCTAATTGGTAAATCCTCACCAAGTTTTAGAAATTCTTGAAATCCTTTGTAACCAGATACACTGACAATGTCTATCGGATCTGAGAAAAGCGATGTCACTCCACATAGAAGAGATTTTTTTACAAGTTCGGAAGGTAAGACAAATTGATCAATGTGTAAATGTGGATCAGCAAAACCGGGTCCTACATATTTATCATTGACATCAATGATAGTTGTTTTTGTTCCAATTGTATGTCCTGCATCTGGACCAACATATGCAATTCTATCATCAATTATTGCAATCTGAATTTTTGGAATGATCTCTCTAGTGTAAACGGATAGTAAGGAACAATTTTTTAGAACGAGATCTGCTTTTTTGTCACCCATTGCCACTGAATTTAATGAAGAAATCGAATTCGCTAGGCTCGAAGTCACAAATTTTCTTGTTTTTTGCACCTATTATAGATTCAATGCTTAAATTACCGTTGAAGCGGTTTTTTTCATATGAACATACCCAAGGTCATCCGCAAGTATTGTGCCAAATGTAAAACACATACTGAACAGAAGGTCTCCATATACAAGGCTGGGAAAAGAAGAGGTTCTGCAAGAGGAGAACGCAGACATGCGGAACGTAAGCGAGGGTATGGTGGACAGAAATTCCCAAAACTTGCAAAGCCTGCAAAAACTACAAAGAAGGTTACTCCTATTATGACATGTACAGTATGTAAAAAGAAATATAACAAAATAGGCATCAGAATAAGAAAATTTGAGTTGGTGGCAGCATGAAAAAAGATCACATTGAAATTCCAAAGCCATCAAGTAAGTTCCAGAAAGTTAACTGTAATGAATGCGGTGAGTTACAAGTAGTATATTCTCATGCATCACAGGCTGTTGTATGCAATTCTTGTGGCAACAATATTGCTGAACCAACTGGTTCTAGAGCAAAGATTAATGGAAAAGTCTCAGGCAGTGCTGAGTAAATCATAATCTTGTTTTGTGTTTAGATTAAAAGCGATTCTTTTATCATCAATTATTATAAATTTCTCAGATATGTTTTCTAGTGTTGAAATGTTTTTTGCATTTACTAATGAAATGCCTGTATAACAACATTGTTGATTCTCAAAATTAATCCAATAATTAGAAGAAAGATGTAATGACTCTAGGAATTTTTTTGTAACAAGTATTGTAGTCCAAATATTTTCTGAATTGTATTGATTTACAATGTTTTTGATAATATCTGCATCTAAAAATGGCAAGTCAGCAGAAGTAATCAAAACAAAATCATTTAATGATTTAAGAACTAAATTAAGATCTTCAACATAGCCATCACCTGGAGTATTAAAGAGATCAACATTATTTTCTTCTAACAATTTCTTTGTTTTTGGTGAATTAGAACTTGTAATTGCTAATATTTTTGAAAAGCATTTAGAATTTACTAGTGCATCAATTACATGAAGAATTATAGGTTTTTTGTATTTTAAAAGTAGTTTTTCTCCAGCTAAGCTCATTCGGCTTCCTTTGCCACCTGCCATAATAATACCAATCATACTGAAACAAAGATTAGAAGAGATGCCAATCGAGTCAATTCGTTTGTAGCACCCAATACATCTCCTGTAATTCCTCCAAAGCTACGAGCAGTCAAGATAACCAGAAACATGGTCAGTGTCACACCTACTCCAAATAAGAGCAATCCTGTGGTACCACCAAGAATAATCAATGGGATTAGAGTAATTACAGTTGCCAATATCAACTTCTTTTTGTTTTTCATCAGCTCAACAAATGGTGAATTTGAGCCTAAAGATGCAGATTTTCCAATACTTGCCATCAAGACCATTGAAAATTTTGCAAATATTTCACTAAGTAAAATTGCCAAGAATAACTGATATCCTGTAGATAGTGAGATTGCTATTATCAATCCGACAATATATAGTACTATTGCAACTATTCCTGCAGAGCCAGTAGAAAGATCTTTCATTGCTGCAAGTTTTTTTTCTTTTGTTCCCTTTACCATCAAGCCATCTGCAAAATCTGCTAGACCATCAGTATGATGTATGCCAGTAAGTATTACAAATGAAGCAACAACTAACAAACTTACTATCAACGGATCTAAAAATAATGAAAGTCCAAAGCCTATTGAACCAACAATCAAACCAATTGCAATTCCTACAATTGGAAAAATATACATGTACTTTGCAATTGTTTCAAGATTTGAATTACTAGTTGGAATAATAGTCAGAAATGAAAAGACAGAACCAATTTCTTTAAGCATGAATCCACCATCCCAAAGAAGATAAAAGTAAAAGAATTGGAATAACTACAATTCCACAAAACAGTATTGATGTAACTTTCATTATTAAAATAGCTGATTTCACATGATCTTTGGTAAATGAAATGTTTCCATCACCAAGTGAATAGTGATCAATCTTTTCAAATTTTGCTCCCAATGCACCCGCAATAGCTGCCATAGGATATCCAGCATTAGGACTTTTAGTTTTTCTTCCATCACGAATCATTATTTCATAAGATTTTCTCCAATTATTTCCAAGAATCATAGCACTAAGTATCATGATGAATCCTGTTAGTCTAGATGGAATGTAATTCAAAATTTTGTCACAGTTTGCTCCAAACCACCCAACATTTTTGAAAATATCTGTCTTGTATCCAATCATAGAATCTGCTGTATTAATTACTCGATAAACAAATGCTCCTGGTAAACCAAAAATTGCAAAGTAGAAAAGAGGTCCTGTTATACCATCGACAGTATTTTCACTAATACTCTCTAGCACGCCTGAAAATACATGGTTTTTGTCAAGATTCGTGGTATTTCGCTTTACAATCATGGATAAATTATCTCTGGCTGAAGAGATATTGTTTTGTTCTAAAGCAGTTACTACAGCAATGGCGTGTCTTTCCATTCCTTTTATTGCTATAGTTGTTTTTAGTAATATACCGCCTATAATTATTGAAATTATAATGTACATGTAATCTATGGTAATTAATTTAATTCCAACATTTAGAAAGATAAGTAAAGACACAACAATTCCGCTAGAAATCAAAATGATAAAAATGCCCCCAAGTTTTTCTAAATTTTCTGATGAATGTTTTGTATGTGGAGCTAACTTTGCAATTAGAGAACCTATCCAAGCGGTTGGATGAAACTTGTTTCTAGGATCTCCCACTGCAAAATCTAATACAAGTGCAAAAAATACTACTAGTATTGATTCAGCTATCAACTTATCATCCTCTCTATTTGTGTAATATTCAAATTTGAATTTACTAATTTACTAAGCTTGTCAATCTCACTTTCTATTTTATCTAGATTTTTCTTATTCCAAGTGATATTCTTTGCTTTGCCACTTAGTGAATCTTCTTCAGGTAGATCAAAGTCAAACATTGGTATTGTACCTAATATTGGACGTTTTGTTATTTCTTTAATTTTTTTAAAACCTGGTTTAAGAATATTGATATCGCCTCGAAATTTATTGATAACAAAACCTTTGATTAGTTTTTGATGTTTTTTATCTAAAAGCGACATAGTACCAACAATACTAGCAAAGGAACCTCCTCTATCAATATCAGTAATTAGTAATACGGATGAATTAGCTATTTCTGCCATTTTCATATTTGCTATATCAGATTTTTCTAAATTAATTTCAGTCGGTGAGCCAGCTCCTTCTAAAATAATAAGATCAAAATTTTTTTGAAGAGATTTGAGTGATTTTGTAGCAATATTCAGTCCTTGAGTTTGTACAAATTTTTGGTAATATTCAGTAGCATGCATTTTCTTGAACATTTTTCCATTAAGGTATACATTACTATAGTAATTACCAAGTGGTTTTAGAAGAATTGGATTTAGATCAGGAGTGATTTCACATCGAGCAGCTATTGCCTGTATAGCCTGAGCTCTGGATATTTCAAAATCTTTTGTTTTGTAGGCGTAATTTGACATATTTTGAGATTTAAATGGCGCTACTGAGAATCCCTTGTCTGAAAAAATTCTACACAGTGCTGCAACTAGTGTTGTTTTGCCAGATCCTGATGATGTACCTTGAATCATTAATGATTTCATAATTTCTCCAAAGCTTTGATTAATTTTTCATTTTCTTTTCTTGTCTTTACAGCAATTCGGATATAATTATTATTTAAGCCACGAATTGTACTACAATCACGAATTAGAATTTTCTTTTCAAGTAATTTTTTTTGCAAAGTTTGTGATTTCATTTTTGTTTTTATTAAAATAAAATTTGTTGAAGTAGTATTGCATTGAAAATTTTTTAGTTTAGAAATATAATTAATTAGATAAAATGATTCTTTTTTAATCATTTTTTTTACTTTGGTTAAATAAAATGAATGTAAAAGAGCAGTAGATGCTGCTTGTTGTGCTAGTCCTGAAACATTCCAAGGAATTTTGATTTTGTTTAAAACAGAAATCATTTGTTTTGAACCTATACCATAACCAATTCGTAAACCAGCTAGAGCAAATGATTTTGTTAAAGAGCGTAAAATGAATAAATTGTTATATTTTTTTATGAATTTAATGATTGATTCATCATGATCTGGTACTAGTTCAATAAAGCATTCATCAATGAACACCAACGTTTTCTTTTTGTTTGCCGGTATGATTATCTTTTGTAAAGTTTTTTTGGAAATTAGATTACCTGTTGGATTATTTGGATTACAAATAAAGATACAACCATTATTTGGAAGCTTGGAAATAAAGTCATCAACATCTTTTTCTAAATTCATTGTTTTAAAAAATGAAATTTTAGCACCGCTGAGTTTTGCTGCAGACTCATATTCACCAAAAGTTGGAATTGGAATCAAAACGGGTGTTTTATTTGATAAAAAGGCTTGACAGAAATTATAAATTATTTCTGTCGCACCGTTTCCTACCACAATTTGAGAATATGGTATTTTGGTATAGCGTTGAAGATTTTTTCTAAGTTGGGTAGATTCTGAATCAGGATAGATTTGAATTGCATCTAACTGATTTTTTATGGTTTTACGCACTAATGAGGAAGTGCCCATAGGATTGATGTTTGAGCTAAAATCCAAAATATCAGGACTTGGATGTGTTATTGAGAAAGGTCCTCCATGAGAAATTTGTTTATGTGTAGATATGTTTGGGTTTATCCTCATAATTTGAAATAAGCTGTGCTGATATAGTATGTTTTGGTCAAATTCAGAAAACGAATATTAATTGAATAAAAGATTTTTTAGATCGTGGACAAGAAGCGAGTGGCAATTGTAGGGGTTACAGGTTCTGTAGGACAAGAATTTGTACTGTCACTAAATAATCATCCTTGGTTTGAGGTTACACAGATTGCAGCATCCGAGCGCTCTGCTGGGAAAAAATATCTTGACGCCATTAAAGATCCCAATAGTGGAATAATATCTTGGGAAGTCGATGGTCAAATTCCAGAGTACATTAAAGAGATGACTGTAAAAAATACGGATGAATTAGATTTATCACAATTAGATTTAGTATTCTCTGCAGTTGAATCAAATGCAGCAAGAGACATTGAGACCAAGATTGCAGCAGAAGTACCGGTAATTTCAACTAGCTCTGCTTATCGTTATGAAGAAGACGTACCTATTCTAATTCCTGGAATTAATGATGAACAATCAGAATTATTAGAGATACAAAAGAAAAATAGAAATTGGAAGGGCTGGGTTGCACCACTCCCAAATTGTACTACTACGGGTTTAGCAATTACTTTAAAACCACTTTATGAAAAATATGGTGCAAAAAAAGTGATGATGACTTCAATGCAAGCAATATCTGGTGCAGGTCGTGCTCCTGGTGTTTCTGCTATGAACATTACGGATAATATAATACCATATATTGCAAAAGAGGAAGAAAAAGTAAGAATTGAAACTAGAAAGATTCTTGGTAAATTAAAGAATGGAAAAATTGAAGATGCCAATATCAGAGTAAGTTGTACGTGTACCAGAGTTCCAGTAATTGATGGCCATACAGAATCAGTTTTTGTAGAAACGGAAAAAGAAATAGACCCACAAATTGCAAAACAAGTCTATGACGATGCCAATAAGGAGAGTACCATATCTGGTCTTCCATCATCTCCTGAGAAATATTATGCATTTCATGAAGATCCAACACGACCTCAACCAAGAATGGAACGTAGTGTTGGTGATGGCATGACTACAACGATTGGAAGAGTTGAGAAAGAAAAATTGTTTGATCATGGTTTAAAGTATGTGTTATTTTCACATAATAAAAAAATGGGATCAGCAAAAGGTGCTGTTTTGTTAGCAGAGATGCTTTACAAAAAAGGTAAAATTTAGACTATTTTTTGTAATTTTTACAATAATAACTTTATAAGATCCAGAAATCTAGATCGTTTTGGATGTTTTAAATGGTAAAAGTTGATGAATTAGATTTACAAATCTTATCAGAATTATCTAATGATGCATCGATTTCGGTTCCAAGATTATCAAAAAAAATTAATGTTAATTCATCAGTTGTATACTCTAGAATCAAACGTCTAGTAAAACGAAAATTAATTGAACGTTTTACAATTGTTGTAAATGATGCAGAGCTTGGTTACAATGTAAAGGCATTAACAGGAATAAACATGGATACAAAACAACGAGATCATATAATTGAAGAACTATTCAAAATAGATGGGGTAAGAGAGATTGCAGAAGTTACAGGAAGATTTGATATCTTAGTAACTATGTATGCAAAATCGTTGGATCAGATGCACAAAATGGTATCTGAAAAAATTGGACGAATTGAAGGAATACAGTCATCAGAGTCATTTATCGAAATGAAGTCACGCGCAAAAGCAATGCCATATAAGTCATTAAAGGACAGTGACTAACATTGCAAAAACAGAAATCAGAATCTCGTGTTGCAGTATATTATGAGTTAACAAAACCAAAAATTTGGTATTTACTAGTTTTTACTGCATTTGGAGCAACTTTAACTGCATCAAATATTTACAATATTGAAATTTCTCCTGCAACATGGATATTGATGCTATTTTCTGTTGCTGCGGGATCTGCTGCAGCTAATACTCTAACCAATTATCATGATAGAGATATAGATGCAATAATGGAGAGAACAAAAAATAGGCCACTTCCATCAAAAAGAATCTATCCCGCGGAAAAAGCTAGGAACTTTGGTCTTGCATTAGCTGGAATTTCTCTAATGCTAGCATTTGGAATCTCATTGACAACTACTTTAGAACAAGGTATTTGGGCAACAGCCTTTATTGCGTTTGGTTTACTAAATAATATTCTTGTTTATTCATATATGTTAAAACGAAATTCTAGAACTAACATAATTTTAGGTGGTTTATGCGGAGGATCTCCTCCAATGATAGGATGGGTAGCTGTTACTACGACAGATTTGTGGACAATGGGTTTGGCAATG
>SCUP01000201.1 GCA_004297665.1 Nitrosarchaeum sp.
GCATTCATTATTTCTTGTTCTGATTTGAGAACAACTGGAGTAGCGCCTTGATTCCATGTCACATGAACATGAGATGTTAGTGCACTGTATGTATCAGTCTGTGCAGGGGTAGTTGTGAAGACCTGTCCTTGAAATCCGTGAATTCCGTCACCTTTTACACCGTTAGTGAAAAAGTATGTTGTAGACAGTGCTTCTTTTGGCGCATTTGCCAAAAGTGGTGCTAGTTCCACTTTCCATCCTTGCTGTTCTGTGATCAAATCTGCATGCTTTTGTTCACTAGCATCAGTGATGATATAGAAAACATCACCACTATTGTAGAATCCATGATGTAGTGGGATAGTTGCTGGAACATTTGCGCGAGATAGTTTTAGAACAGAACCTAATTCTGTTTGATCTTGCATGGATGACATTGATTTGTCTTCCATCTTTTCAGATTTTGGAGATGTCATAGAGCTTTTAGGAGTTGTAGATGGCATTGGCTTTTCATTTTTGATAGCATCTTTGCCGCCAGGAATTTCAGAGCACAGTCTGTCTCCACAGACTATTCCTTTGTTTTTAGAACCATAGGAACTAGATGGAACTCCTTGTCCTTTTTCGGCATCTGCTTCAATGATGTAATTTGTAGTCAACGCCATTGTGATCAATGGTAGGATTAGCAATAATCCAAAGTACTTGATTGACTTCATTGAAGGTCAACTTTTCAAGTAACGATAAAAGGATTATTCCAAATTATATCCAAATGATATAATTGAAAAAATCTAAAGTAAAAATTTTGTCTAAATGATATACCAAGGATCAAATTTTGCACTTGCTCTAAATTAGTTACATTACATCTCATCAAAAAAAATCATCAAAATACATGTTATACTTAAATCTGTGAATTGAGATCTTTGTTATGATGGTAGAAAACATATCTGCAGATAGATTAAGAGAACAAAAGAACGACTTTGTAATAATTGATGTTCGTGAACCAGACGAAATCCCAAATAGATCAATTGAAGGTTCCATAAACATTCCACTAGGACTTGCTATTCGTAATGTAAGACAAGGCAAGCTTGATCATCTAAAAGGTAGGAAAATAGTCTGTCATTGCTCTGCTGGATATAGGGGAAACATAGCTGCAGAAGAACTTTGTAAATGTGGATTCCAAGCTGCAAATCTAGAAGGTGGATTTGAGGCTTGGAAAAAAACTGAATAATATAGGATGATAAAATGCACGATGCAAAAGAGCATTGGGAAGATGTTTGGACTAAGAAAAAATCTAACGAAGTCAGTTGGTATCAGCAATATCCAAAAACATCAATTGATCTGATACTGTCCACCAATCTCAGTAAGGATTCTAAAATTATTGATGTTGGAGGTGGCGATTCAAATCTTGTGGACAAACTATTTGATCTTGGTTTTAAGAACATTACAGTATTGGATATTTCTGCAAAAGCATTGGAACGTTCAAAAAAAAGACTTGGCCCAAAGGCAACTGCCATAAACTGGATTGATTGTGACATAAGAGAATTTGATTCAGAGAAAAAATATGATGTATGGCACGATAGAGCCCTGCTCCATTTTCTAACAGATGAACAAGACATGCAAAAATATGTGGAAATGATCAAAAAACATGTCAATGATGAGGGATATGTTATCATCTCTTCATTTTCTACAAGAGGACCAATGATGTGTAGTGGTTTGGACACCAGACAGCATTCAGAAGAGTCTATGAAAAAATTATTTTCTAATGGATTTGAACACATCAAAAGTTTTGAAGAAGAACATGTGACTCCACATGGAATTGGTCAGATTTTTACTTGGAATGTATTTAGGAAAAAATGGATAACTGGCTTAAAATAAACAAATCATCAATTTCAAAGGCATGAATCTAACCCAAAAATACGGAAGCGAGCGTCTTGGTTACTTGTTTGCAATCTTGGCTGCTGTCATGTTTGGTTCCGTATCCGTATTGGCAAAACCTCTTGTTTCTTCAGTTGATCCTATCTTGCTTGCATCTTTGGTGTATATAATATCTGCAATTACTTTGAGCCCTTTTGCACGAAAACAGAAACAAAAATTTGCAAGAAGAGATCTTTTGTTGATTGTATCCATTGCAGTTTGCGGTGCTGTAATTGCACCAAGCCTGTACTTTGTAGGATTGACACATGCAAGCGCATCAGATGCAGCACTGATTGCAAATGGTGAGGTATTTTTTTCTGTTTTGCTTGCAGTGATGTTTTTCAGAGAAAGGTTAAGGCTTGTTGGATGGGTTGCAATTCTTTTGGTCTTGGCTGGTATGATAATCATAACTACAAATCTTAATTTTGCAGACTTTACCTTGCAGCAAATACACTACAAGGACATGTTACTAATCTTGTCTATGTTATTTTGGGGACTAGATAACAATCTTAGCAGATATCTTGCACAAAAAATGAATGTTGCAAATATTGTACAGATAAAATCTGCAATAGGTGGGATAATGCTGTTTGTAATTGCATTGTTGGTGTTTCAAGTAGATATCAACGTGGGAGTAGATCAGATAATTCCAATCTTGGTTCTAGGATCTATTGGATTTGCAGCATCGCTTTACTTTTTCTTGCATGGACTAAAGAGAATAGGTACCGTTAGAACAATTACGATATTTTCAATGTCATCAGTGTTTGGTCTTGTTGCAGCTGCCATATTCTTGGCAGAGCA
>SCUP01000202.1 GCA_004297665.1 Nitrosarchaeum sp.
ATTGAATGGTTCACAAAATGGAAAAAAGGTACAAAGCCCCTTCTACTAGTTGGTCCCCCTGGAATTGGCAAGACAACAATTGCATTTCTTACTGCAAAACAATTTGGATATGATATGATTAGCCTGAATGCAAGTGATGTGAGAAGTAAATCTAGACTTAATGAAATTCTCTCACCCGTATTAGGTAATGTCAGCATTTTGGGAATTCCTATGATTTTCATTGACGAAGTTGATGGAATTCACGGCAGAGGGGATTATGGTGGTGTAGAAGCACTAATTGAAATTTTAAAGGAACCTACTGTACCAATTATACTTGCTGCAAATTCTGATATCTCCGATAAAATGAAAAGTATAAAAAAAGTTGTTAAAACTATATCTTTCAAACCCATTCCTCCACGTCTTTTGAAAATATATCTTGAAAATATTTTGAAAAAAGAAAATGTAACACTCAGTCCTGGTTCTATGATAAAAGTAATTGATAGATCACATGGTGACATTCGTTCTATGATTAATTTGACACAATCTCTTGTTACAGGATTTAATCCTCAAACTGAAATGTCATTTGAAAACATAAATGTAGAAGATGGTGTTAATGCATTTTTTAAAGCAAATTCACTTGATGAAGCTAGAAGCGTTTTGTATTCTATGCAAATTGATCCAAAATTAAAAATCGATGCTTTTTACTCTAGTATTATTACCAGTAATTTAGATAATAATACCCTCAAAAAACTCTTGGAAATTATTTCCGAAGCTGATATACTATATGGAAAAATTATGAAAACTCAAAATTGGCGATTACTACGCTATCTCAATGAAATTCTGATTGGATTATATCAAAATGATGAACGAATAAGATACACACAATACAACCTTTCATGGCCACTTTTAAATCGTATTAGATGGGATGGAAAAAAAATCAAAGCACTATCATCTATTATGGCAAAAAATCTACATGTATCATCAAGTACATTTGTTACAATATGTTTTCCATATGTGTTATTTTGTATAAAAAATAGAAAATTAAAATTAGAATTAGAAGATACTTTTAATGATATTCTTGAAAAGGAGATTGAATTAATTCAATGAGCTGGAGAAAAATTCCAATGAAGTTTCCAGGTACTTGTATCGTTTGTAATGAAAAAATTGAAATAAATGAAATTGGATTGTGGGCAAAAGGATTAGGAGTGAAACATGAAAAATGTGCTCAAATAAATGAACTTCAGTGTATCGTTTGTAGAGGATCAGCTGGATGCTCACAGTGTGAATTCCAAGATACTTGTGATATTCAAAGAGTTTCTCAGTTATGTATATGCAAAAAATGTAGCGAAGAGAAAAATTCTTTTGATTCTTATCAAAAATCTGTAAAAAAGAATTTTCTGCTCTTGAATCTTAATTCATAAATTAACAGCTACCAAAATCGTCAGATTCGAATGAATATCTTTAGAATAATACATTACATTCTAATGAATTCTAAAAAAATCAAACTAAATTAATATAGGAAGATTTCTTTTCTACAATATCTATGCATTTTGAGAAAATTGAGGAATATTCTAAGAGAAATAAAATATCGTTACAAGGTGGAGGACAAGATAAAATCAAAGATCAGCATGATAAAGGTAAATTAACAGCTCGTGAGAGAATTGATCTTTTATTAGATGCTGGTACTTTTACTGAAATTGATCCGCTCACAACTCATCATTATCATGAATATGATATGCAGAAGAAGAAATTCTACACCGATGGTGTTGTTGGTGGTTATGGATCAGTAAATGGTAGACAAATCTTTGTCTTTGCTTATGATTTTACTGTACTTGGTGGTACACTAAGTCAAATGGGAGCTAAAAAAATTACAAAATTGATGGATCATGCAGTAAAAACAGGTTG
>SCUP01000203.1 GCA_004297665.1 Nitrosarchaeum sp.
TGTTTATCTCGTAACAAACTGAATATGTTTGAATTTCCAGAGGCATCTCTAGAGTCATGATATTTTGCATCAAGACTACCTCCAGCAGTGGAAATCAATTTTGTTCCAGATTCGTTACAAATCTGGGAAGGCATTTTGAACACTCCTTCAAACACACCAGTACTAGGTCCAGTCTCAACTAAAGTAAAACCTGTGGAAGCCAACCCACCATATTCAACCCCATTTACAGTACATCGCTTATATCGAATATCTTTAATTAAAATCTCCAACAAAATATTTCCATCTTTACCAACGGTATCCACATTTGAAGAAGTTGGATCATTGTTTACTAGATAGACATCAACATTATCACTCTTCAAATTAAGATCTGGATCTTTGAGTGTAAATGTTACAGGTTGACCGAATCTATATGTAGATGAACCAGTATATACAACACCGGAGTTAGTAACAATGTCAGATTTAGTAGAAATTGTTGTGGTTACTCCAACTTTATCTAAATCAGAATAAGAAATAGATATTCCTTTTTCATCAATTAATCTATTAGTCACAATGAATTTAATTTCATTGTCAATTGGTCTTATTGTTTTAATAAAAGTAGGATCTAAAATATTGAGTTGATTGGTTACAGCATATTCAAGAGAGCCAATAAAGTTTGATGAATTATCAGTTGTCTCTTCTAATTCAAATCTGTAAATGGAGTTGTTTACATCATTGTCATTATCAAGACCAAATGAAAATAAATCAAAAACAATTGGTTGCTTATTTGTTTCAGCAGAAATATTTCCTACTCCAGAATTGTTATTAGATGAATCAAAATTTATCGCAAGATATACAGTTCCACTTCTGCCTGATATTGTTTGGATATCAGAATCATCTAGTTGAATTAAACCTTGTGCAGAAGATAAATCTCCAGAATCAATTATAGTGACAGGTAGAGAGCCTAAAGTTGTAAATGAAAGAACAATTGAAGTATCAGTAAAATCAGTAATTCCAAAATCATTTGCAAAAGATCTTAGATCATAGTTTAGCCAATTAGTTCCATTAGTATTTGAAAGAGAAGAATCTATGAGAGTAGATTGCAAATCAGAGGCGGAAATTCTAAGATTCAATGAGATTTGCTCAAAAGAAGAGATGGCTACATTTGATGTATCAATAAACAACCTTGCAGAATTTGTGTCAGGTATTGAGGAATTTGAGGTATCACCGCCAACTAATGTTGTGGATGAAGAATGAAATTGCACATCATATGCATTTCCAAGAGTGATTGGATTTCCAATCTCAAGTGTAGGGATAAGAGATGTGTCTCTGAAGACATCCAAATCATCTTTAATTCCTGAATTGATGTTTTGATCAGGATCAAGAAGAGATACAGGGAATTTTGTTCCAGGTTTTAATGACTTGGAGTTACCACCAACAGTCAAAATAGGTTCATTTATTGAAACAGAAGATGTTGAGGAACCAGTAAGAACAGAGATAGATTTTTGGTTATATTTTATTTGTCCAGTTTGACCTCTTGGAGCATCATCAAGAATTGCAATTATAGATTCGTCACTATCATCAGCACTATCAAATATTCCAGAATTTGGACCACTTTCTACCAAAGTTACAATTTGTGAAAATGTAGATGACCCATCACTAATAGAAGTGTTAGGTTGTTCATCATTTGATTTTAATTCAATGATATTTCCTAGTGTGATTGAAA
>SCUP01000204.1 GCA_004297665.1 Nitrosarchaeum sp.
GATGGAATGTAAGTGAAATATGTATGATATTTTTGTCCTCTGGTAAATAATCCCAGAGTTGCACCTAAAGCAAAAAATGCAATAATAACGTACATAATAGATAAATTTTCTGACAATTCAATTTCCTTTTATTAATTTAGAATTTCCAGACATACTTGTATCTAGATGATTACGATTAATCAATTTCTATGCTTCCCTTCTTAGTTATGGAAAATTTCTATGACCTAGATTCCATTTTTCCAATCTAAATGACCCATAGTCATCAACACTTGTTAATTTTTTATTTTTCATCGGTTCAGGATTATTTTGTTTCTTATTTTGAATATCAATAAAACCAAAAATCTCATTTTTTGGATAATATTGCTTGTGGCTAACTTGTAAATGCTTTCCAAAATTAATTGCAAGTATATCCTTATCTCTATTATTTACAATAAAATCACAATCAAAACCAAGATCTTTACAAATTACTTTGTACATATTGATTGAAGATCATATGCAGATATAATTTCTCAGTATACGTTGTGTTACACTGTAACACAAAATTATGAGTATCCTCAAACAAGGATTTCAGGCTATAAGCACAAATCACAATTACACATATGGTTAGTTTTCAAGTAAATTAAAATGGCATGTATCGCCAAGACAGATTAGCAATGATTCAGAAAAAAAGGACGCCAACAGAACATGCGAGTTTTAGAATAAACACAACTACGCTAGATAACTTGAAAAAAATTTCCAAAGATCAGAAATTAAGTCTCAATACATATGTAAACCAAATTTTTGATTCTCATGTAAACTGGGATGTACATGCTTCAGAGATAGGCTGGATTGTTATGCTAAAATCGGCATTAATAGAATTAGTAAAGTATGTAGATAATGAAACAATAATCAAAATAGCAAAAAATTTAGCTGAAAGTGGTGCAAAAGAAATTGCATTATCTATGAGAGGAAAATATGGTGTCGATGAATGGATTTCTATTTTAAAAGATCGTGCCAAATCATCAGGATTTTCAATTAAAGAGTATAATGAAAATAACAATACAAAATTAGTATTGCACCATGAAATGGGAGAACGATGGTCCCTATTTTTTAAAACATATTATGAGACAGTATTTTTCGAGTTGGGGTCTAAGATAAAAACTGAACATACTGAGAACGCAGTTCTAATAGAACTCGATGATGTATATGCATTAAAAAATAAACAACATTAGAAGATGAAATGATCAACTAACAGTCAGATTTAATCATAAAATATATTTTGAAACATTGTTTTTATCACATTTCTTAGTATTTTTGCAGTAATTTTCTAAAAAGATACATCATGAAGATATTTTCTTTGATGCACTAACCAGAGACACCACATCCCTATCTCTTAGTTGATAGTCTACAGGTAATCTCAAATTATATCTCAAATCTTTTCCATAAAGCAATCCTTTGGTAAGATCAGTGTGTATTTCTTTTGCAAGATCAGCAATTGTAGCACCAGCCTTAAGCAAGAGTAAATCAGGCAGTACACGCCCTTTTTTATCTGCAAGGTGTTTTTCATCAGCTACAGGATAAACAGAGTTCATCTTTAGAAGTTTGAAGACTGCCACGTTTATCGCAAATTGCACACCAGTTCTCATGTATTCACCCATTATTCCTTGTTTTATGAAATCCAATGCACGTGTTTGTTTTTCATTAAGCTCCCCAGATTTGATTATTTCAAATTGTTCTGAACCGGGAGAGTATTTGATCAATCCCTTTTGTTCTGCTCTTCTTAGACTAAATTCACTATCACCACTTACAGGAATTACGATGGAGTCATTGTAACGTTCTCGTAATCTAGCAAAATTTTTGTCCGCACCTTCAACATCTATTTTATTTGCAACAATTAAGGTAGGCTTTGAAATTTTTCTAATATACGATGCAAGTTTTTTAGTATCAACCATGTCAAAATCATCAAATTCTTTCTCTTCTAGTCCAAGTGCAATCAATGCATCTTTCACATGTATTTTATTGACACCTATACCACGATACAAATCAGTTATAGCGTCAATAATTCCAGAGCCAGTTCGAATCAACTTTGAAACCTTATCTCTATTCCCTTCCAAAATTTTATGATACCACATGATTAATTCCTCTTCAATATCTGCAAAGTCAGATATAGGATCACCACTTCCAACTTCGCTAATTTTTCCAGAAGAATCTATACCACCAGAGGCATCAACTACATGAAGTAATGCATCAGATTGTGCGGCAATTGAAAGAAATTGATTTCCCAAGCCTTTTCCTTTCCATGCATCTTTGATAAGACCAGGCAAATCAATTAATTCAACAGGTATGTATCTCCAGCCCTCAACACATTTTGAATTATTAGGATTGTCTTGTATTTTGAATTCTGGATGTACACATAATGTAATTGCGTGTGCTGTTCCAGAAACAGGTTTTTTTGTTGTAAATGGATAAGAAGAGATTTCTTCAGAAGACAAAGTTGCGGCATTATAGAAAGTAGTTTTACCAGTATTTGTTTTGCCTATTAGCCCAAGTTTAATTGGCATGGTTTGATTGCAATCTAAGAATATTTATCTCTGCCTAGATGGAGTCATTTATTTTCTCAGTGATCTTTTCAAGGGATTGTTTTAATTCCTTTATGGACCATTCAATATCACTTATGTCTTTTTTTGAAAGTTCACTTTTCCATTTCTCTAAAATAGTATTTGTTATTTCTGAGCAATTGTAAAGCAAATTCCAATATGGATGATGTTCTGCTGTTGCATATGCAAGCTCAGTCACATCATTTAATCCATTTTTAGCTCTTGTCAGAGCAGTAATGTTTTCACCAAAAATTTTTACAATATCAGCCTCTAGATCTTTTTCAACTTTTAGTGGAGTATTGTTCTTTTCATGTTTATTGACTAGTTCAAGTAAATCATTGTAAAAAGCATCAAAAGAAGTCATTTTTAAAATAGCCTCTGATGTTCTGCTAACATACATCTATTGAATACAACTTTGATGCCTTTTTTTCTTGCCATGTCTTCAGCTTCAGGATTGTGAATTCCTTCTTGAAGCCAAATTACCTTTGGATTTTTCTTTATAGCTTCCTTTACAACAGGAAGCACAAGATCAGATGGTCTAAACACATCAACAATGTCAATATCATCAACAACATCAGAAATAGTACTGTAACATTTTTTGCCTAAAATCTCATCAGTTGTAGGATTTACGGGAGTTATATCAAACCCATTTTCAGATAGATATTTTGGTACATAGTGTGCGGCCTTGTAGTCATTTTTAGACATACCAACCACTACAACATGTCTTAAAGAAAGAATGTCTCGGATTTCAGCATCAGTGTAAGAATCATGTTCCATAAAAAATCTAGAGTATGGTGGAATATAATTTTTGAAATAAACAAGAATGGGATGACTCGTAACATTAAAGAATTATCATGACAAAAAAAAGCAAAATCGCAGGGTATTTTAATAATAACAAAAATCAGATTTCATGGAACCAACTCCAGAAGAACCAAAAGATGTAATTGTTCTTGGGGCAATTAAAAAAGGAGCCAAAAAATTTGAAAAGATACAAAATGCAGCTCAAATAGATGCAGAGGAATTAAATTCAATTCTAGAAAAATTAGAGAAGAGGGAATTAATCACAGTTGAAGAAAAAAAGGGGTGGTTTGGTAAAAAAATAGAGATTAAAATCACAGAAAGAGGGTCTAAGGAAGTAGAAGAGAGAATTCATGAATTACAAGGCAAGTGGGATCAAATGTCATTATTGTACAAAAGTGGAGACAAGCAAAAATTAAAGCAATACATGGATGATAACAAGTCAATTCTTCCCACGATGATGTTTTTTGGAGTAATGGATATGATCATGTTTTCAATGATGTTTAGCATGATGGGCATGATGATGACAGACTATGTACCAGCAGAAAGCATTCCAAGTGATGCAGGTGGAGACAGTTCATCAGATATTGGTTCTGATGGTGGAGGGTCTGATGGTGGCGGATTTGACTTTGATGTCGGATTCTAAGTTAAAGTTGATATTTTATACTTGAAATAAAGAACACATACAATTGATGTACAGTTCGTATGACAATCCAGGTCTGGTCAAAGTATTATCATTTCTAAAATCGCACAATACAGAATATCTCTCAGGTCAAGATTTGAGCGATGTCTTAAGAATAAGCAGAGTTGCAGTTTGGAAGCATATTAAAAAAATTAGAGAGTTGGGATATAAAATAGAATCAAAACAAAAGATAGGATACAGACTTGAATCAAATACAGACATACTACTGCCATGGGAAATCACGTCAGGGTTAAAGACCAAAATATTTGGAAAACAAGTATATTATTTTGATTCAATTGATTCTACTCAAACCCAAGCAATGAAAATTGCTTCAGATGAAGCAAATAATGGAACAATGATAATTGCAGAAAAACAAACCAGTGGAAAAGGGAGATTAGGCAGAAAGTGGATTTCACCCAAAGGAGGCATTTGGCTTTCGATAATTTTACACCCAAAATTTGACATATCAGTAATCACATTATTCCCAATAGCTTCTGCACTAGCACTATCAAATGCAATAGAAAAAACATTGAATATCAAATCAGAATTGAAATGGCCAAATGACATAACAATCAAAGGCAAAAAAGTTGCAGGGATGTTAGTTGATGCATCATTAGAATCAAATAAAATAGAAAATCTTATTCTAGGTGTTGGAATAAATTTTAATGTAGACGTTAAGCAAATTGAAAAGATCTTAAAAAAC
>SCUP01000205.1 GCA_004297665.1 Nitrosarchaeum sp.
TGACATGTGGAAATACTGCTGCTAGATGTCCAGGTCACTTTGGTCATATTGAACTTGCTGAACCTGTTTTACATATTGCATTTATTGACAATATTTACAAGCTTTTACAATCCACTTGTCGTTCTTGTGCAAGACTCAAAGTTCCACAAGAAGATCTAGATGAATTTAGAAAGATTAAAGAAAAGCATGCAGCATATACTGTAATTTCTGAAAAACGTATTCCAGAACAAATTATAGAAAAAGCAAAAAAAGCAAAAGAATGTCCTCATTGTGGTAAAACTCAGTATGAGCTGATCTTTACAAAACCAACCATTTTTGTTGAAAAAACAGAGATAGGCGAACACAGATTACTTCCAATTACAATTCGAGAAAGATTCTCTCAAATTATTGATGATGATCTTAATCTTTTAGCATATGATCCTGTTACTGCAAGACCTGAATGGTTTATTCTACAAGCTTTACCTGTTCCACCAGTAACTGTAAGACCATCTATTATTCTTGAAACTGGAATTAGATCTGAAGATGATCTAACACACAAAATGGTAGATATTATCAGAGTTAATCAAAGACTAAAAGAAAGTAAGGAAGCTGGAACTCCTCCATTAATTGTTCAAGATTTAGTAGATTTGTTACAATATCATGCAACTACATATTTTGATAACGAAGTCTCTGGTATTCCGCAAGCTCATCATCGTTCAGGGCGTCCACTAAAGACATTAACTCAAAGACTAAAAGGAAAAGAAGGAAGATTTAGAGGATCATTATCTGGAAAAAGAGTTGATTTTTCAAGTAGAACCGTAATTTCACCTGATCCTAACTTGGACTTGTCTGAAGTAGGAGTTCCTGAACAAGTCGCAATGAAACTAACAATTCCTGAAATTGTCACTGAATGGAATATTGAAAGAATGAGAACACTTGTAATTAATGGTCCAAACAAATTTCCTGGTGTAAATTATATCGTTAGACCTGATGGTGTTAAAATTAGACTTGATTTTGTTGAAGATCGTTCTACAATAGCTGAAACATTAGAAATTGGATATCTTGTAGAGAGACATCTTGCTAATGGTGATATTGTCATGTTCAACAGACAACCATCTCTTCACCAAATGTCAATCATGGCTCATTATGTAAGAGTACTTCCAGGAAAAACATTCAGATTACATCCATCAGTATGTCCTCCGTATAACGCAGACTTTGATGGTGACGAAATGAATCTTCACGTCCCTCAAAGTGAAGAGGCTAGAGCAGAAGCAATTCTATTGATGAGAGTACAAGATCAATTGATCTCTCCAAGATATGGTGGTCCAATAATTGGAGCACTAAGAGACTTTGTTACTGGTGCATATCTTTTAACAAAAGATGATACTGTTCTAACCCCACAAGAGTTTTACAATTATGCAATGCTTGGTGGATTTACTGATAAACTTCCAAAACCTGCAACAAAAACTAAAGAAGGTTTAATGTACACTGGTAAACAACTATTCTCATTATTCTTACCAAAAGACTTCAACTATGTAATTACATCAAAGTGGTCAAAAGGAACAAAAGGCGCTCAAAAAGATGTTGTAATTAAAAATGGCGAACTAATTAGCGGCGTAATTGACAAATCATCAATAGGTGCAGAAGAACCAGAAAGTGTGTTGCACAGAATTGCAAAAGACTACGGAAATACCAAAGCAAAGAACTTCTTGAACTCTATTTTGATTATGGTAAAACAATACATCACTCATTATGGTTTTAGCTATGGTTATGCTGATCTTGAAGTACCAGAAAAAACAAAACAACAGATCCTAGATGATATTCAAGAAACATATGGCATCATATCAGATCTTACCTCTCAATATGAAAAAGGAACCCTAAAACTAACAAGAGGAATGAGACCTGAAGAAGCATTAGAGGCATACATTGTTAATGAATTAGGAAAAGCAAGAGATAAAGCTGGAATGACTGCAGATCAATCCCTTGATCAAAGCAATGCTGGAAGAATCATGGCTACAACTGGTGCAAGAGGTTCATCACTTAACATTGGTCAGATGGCAGGTGCATTAGGACAACAATCCAGACGTGGAAATAGATTACATGATGGTTACAATAATCGTGCATTACCTCATTATCAAGAACATGACAATAATCCAGACGCACATGGATTTGTAAAATCCAATTATAGAGAGGGTCTGTCTGCACTTGAATTCTTTTTCCATGCAATGGGAGGAAGGGAAGGACTAGTAGACACTGCAGTTAGAACACAACAAAGTGGATACATGCAGCGTAGATTGATCAATGCCTTGGAGCATATTAGATTAGAATATGATGGAACAGTTAGAGACCCACACGGTCATATCATTCAATTCCTTTATGGTGAAGATGGAATAGATGTAGCAAAAAGTGATCATGGTGAAGCATTCAATGTTAATAGATTAATTGAATCACAAACAATTATTGATTCTGGTAAGAAAGCAACCAGAGAAGAGATTTTAGAGTTATCAAAGAAATACACAAAGACATTCAATCCAAGATTAAAACAACTTGTATCTGATGGATTGCTAGACTCCAAATTAAGTAAAGAAGGTGCAGAAATTGTTTGTAAAAAAGGACTATCATTATACAACAAAGCCAAAGTTGAACCTGGTCAAGCAGTAGGAATCATCACCGCACAATCAATTGGTGAACCTGGTACTCAGATGACATTAAGAACATTCCACTTTGCAGGAATTGCAGAAAGAAACGTAACCTTGGGTCTTCCAAGATTAATCGAACTTGTTGATGCAAGAAAAAAACCTGTTACTCCAACTATGGATATTTATCTTGATAATGAATCAAAAAAATCTAGAGAAAAAGCTATTGATGTTGCAAGAAATGTTCTGCAAACTAAAGTAAGTGCATTGATTTCTGATAGTGAAACTGATTATACTTCTCAAATAAAATTAATTTTGAGTGCAAATAGACTCAAAGAAAGAGGATGTACTGTTGGCGAGGTAGAAGCAGCGTTGCAGTCAAACAAAAAATTCAAAATTGAAACAACAGGCGATTTAATAATTCTGAAATTAGTTGAAGAATCTGATGCTCCAACTGTAATTGCAATTAGAAATAAAGTACTCAATACTACCGTTAAGGGAGTTCCAGATATTGAACGAGTAACCTTAGTTCAAAAAGACGATGAATGGGTAATTCAAACAACTGGTTCAAACATAGCCAAAGTACTTGAAGTTTCAGGAATTGACAAGAAAAATGTTAGAACAAACAATGTCTTTGAGATTGCAGGCACTTTGGGAATTGAGGCATCCCGAAACGCCTTGATCAATGAGCTCAACAGTACTCTAGAAGATCAAGGTTTAGAAGTTGATAATAGGTATATTATGCTGGTATCTGATTTAATGTGCTCTAGGGGATACATGCAACAAATTGGTAGACATGGAATTGCTGGAACCAAAGACAGCGTTCTTGCAAGAGCTGCATTTGAAATTACTGTTCCAACTATAGCACATGCTGCATTGGCTGGCGAAGTTGAGCAACTCAAAGGTATTACTGAAAACGTTATTGTTGGAAGCATGATTCCAATCGGAAGTGG
>SCUP01000206.1 GCA_004297665.1 Nitrosarchaeum sp.
AAAATCTCATAATGAAAAAGACACAACTTCTAAGTATTGTTTTTTCACTGGTTATGATTACTGGCGTTGCTGCTGGAAATGCAGTATATGCTGAATCAGATGAAAAACAAAATGACCTCAAAGACAGACTAGCAAACTTTTGCAATATGACTGATACTGAAAAGGATCAATTCTTTTTAGATCATCCAAGAATTGCCCAATTCAAAGACAGACTGGCAAGTATTTGTGAGCAAAGCGAAGATGAACAAAAAACAGCTATTGAAGATTTCATTAATGAAATTACTCCAGAACAAAAATCTGATTATAACATGGCAGACAAGCTGGAATCATACTGTGAAATGTCTGATGCTGACAAGGAAACATTCTTGGCAGAATTTGACCAAGCAGATCTAAAAGATAGATTAGATGCATACTGTGCATTAGATGAATCTGGAAGAGCCACTTACATTGCTGAGCACCAAATGTTAGTAGATGAAATGCAAAAAAGACACGAAGAAATCCGTGATCATAAAGCAGAATACCAAAGATACTGCCAAATGACTGCCGATGAGCGTGCTGCAGAAATCACTAATGCTACAAAACTAGCCAAAGTCTCTGAATGGTGTGAAATGACACCTGAGCAAAGAGAGGAATACAAAAAAGAAAATCATGATGCTGCAATGGATTTCAAAGAAAAACACTTTGATGCATTAGAGAGAATGAAAGAAAATCATGATCTATCTCAAAGATTACGAGCCATGATAATGTCTTCTGATATTTCTCAAGAGAAAATGGATGAACTCCGTGCAAAATACCAAGAAAAGCACGGTGATTTAGATGAGAAAAGAGAAGAGCTTAAAATGAAATTCCAAAGTCATGTCTCTGCAATGCTAGGCAAACTAACAGACGAGCAAAAAGCTGACATTTTAGCAAGACATGCAGAGATGAAGGCACTAAAAGCTGAGCTGAAAGAAAAGTCATCTACCTTAACTGATGAGGAAAAACAAGAACTTAGAGCAGAATTCATTGAAAAGGCAAAAGACATGCGATTAGCATGGATTTCTCCGCGACTCCAAGTATCTGCAGGAATTGATGCAGGAGAAATTGAATGTCGTGAAGGATACAGCCTTGTAATGAAGACATCAAACGGATTGCCAATGTGCCTTAAGGCAGAATCGGCATTACGAATGATTGAAAACGGTTTTGCAGTTCCTGCAAACTAATTTCTTTTTTATTTTCATGGATTTGAATTAGAATGATGAATCTTTATGAGAGTAACAGACCAGATGAGAAAGTCTTATGGTGTCTATTTTCTAGTTCCATTTGTATTTGATTTTGGAGAAGATTTGATTTCAGAATTAGAAAACAAAAAATCTGAATTTGAGAAAAACTCTAAAAATTGAGCCTGTACGGTACTGGATTTTATTATGTATTGCTAATTTGGGCTCTGTAAAGTCTTAGTCAGATCTTCTAGGTGTCAAAAACCGTCGGGTATCGTTTTGGTCAGTACCGTACTTATGGATTAGATAAATTCCCAATTATTTGTAAAATAACCCTTTTGTTAAATAACTCAAAATTGTAATTATTGTTACATGAACCAACAAGAAATGACTAACATAGTAAAGGAAGATTTGAAACACATTCCAAGTGGTTATGGAGTTATGCATGGATGGTTACGAACTTACTACAATAGACGTAGAAGACATGATCTAACTAAGGGAAAGACGAAAGAAGAAACACTGTCATGGTGTATTGATGAAATAAGAAAAGAAAATCCTAACTGGAATCCTGAATATGATATTACTTATTTTAAAATCTGATAGATTTGCTTTTCTAATTATTTCTTCAATCATGTAGTTATCAATTAGATTCTAATCTAAAAATAATTCTTTTAAACAGGATGTTTTCAAGTTCTGTTTCATTGTCGGTTGTTTTATTTCTGTTACCTTGCGGTTACTGTTTTAATTTTAAAAATTATCTGAATAAATCACAATCGAAATAATGCCATCTTGGCAATTTTTTTCTTCCTTTTTTTATCTCTTGTTTTAAAATCTCTAACCCATTCTAAATATCCTATTCCATGTGTTTTTATATCTGAAATCACATCATTTACAAAATCCATATTTTGATCTCTCCCAGTGACATAAAGAGAATCATATTTCTTTGAATACGCTTCCTCTGCACGTTTAACGTATGGTGCCGTACCTTGATAATCTTTTTTAAATTGTTTAGCAACAAGGGTAATCCACACATGGAAAACATTTCCTGAGAAATCAAGAGGTTTACTTTCATCTGGAATATTCTCTATGAAAGTAATGAAATTTTCAATTTCTTGCTTTCTTTGATTTTCAATAAGATCCTGTAATCGTGAACCTGCAAATACGATTTCTGTCAGAAACATATTGTCAAAGAATCCAATAATATCCAATTTTTTGAATCGCTCACGAAATTGTTCTATGTTTACATTATTGGCTATTTTGGTTGGTAGAACTTCGTTTCTAAAAGTATCTAATGCATCAGGTCTTTTTTCCTGTATGATTTTTTCTTGCATAACCAATTCTGCAGCAATTAAAACATCCTGTGGGATCTCATGTCTTACTGTTGGAATAAACGCTTGTGAAATATATTGTCCTATAGCATTAACAAAGTTTTTCGCATTATTATTATGATAATCCATGATAATGATTACATCTTTTTCTTCAACATAAGAACTGAAATTTTCATCTTTAACCCATTTGAATTTTAAACCATAAGGAAGAATTTCATCTGATTTGTTATTTTTTATATAAGATGAAATACGACTCTGAATATCTGAAGAAACACTATGTCTTGCAGAACGTTTACTTAATTTCTCAAAAAGTCCTGAAATGATACTACTCCAAATAGCAATTTTATCTGGATGAGTAAAAAAATAACCTAAGACAAACAATAAAAATCCAATTGGGAAAGACCACCAATAATCAATTAACTCTTTAGTTATGTCTAAAGGTGATATTTGTATGAATACATCACTTAACATGTATTCAAATCATAAGATTATGGGGAATTAATGGATATTGATTGTTTAACAATTTGATCATAACATGCTATTTTATTACAAGTTAATCTTAATCTATTATCCAATAATTGAATACTACCTACATTGTTCATAGATACTGTGTCAGAACAAATATGACATTTAATCTGACCATTATTGAAATCATCTGATTGTTCATATTTTTGTAATAGTTTTTCTAAATCTGTAATGTGAACTGCTTTTATCTCTTTATCTTCTACTGACATCATGTTGTACATATGTCGTTTTACTATAATAATTGTTCCATAATTAAAAATACTAAATCAAATAATCAACAACCATTAAGGCTAACTTAAAGCATAACTTACTGATAGTCTTTATCTTCTGCTTGCGTTCTGAATCAGAGTTTTCCATTTGTTCTCACCTTGAATAGTAATTCCACAGGCTTCGGCAGGCGTCTTGCCGTCTAATCCCATATGTGACCTTAGATAGTTATGATAAATTTGGTAGCCGTCAATAATTACAGAATCATCCTTTTCAATTCTTCTTACCAAGTTGAGGTGTCAAACTAATTTTGTAAATCTCGCTCGAAGATATATTTAATATAAATTAAAATTTCATATCTTCTTTGTAAATATTATAGAGTTTTTTATACGCTTTTTCAGAAACTTCAAAAAACATTTCTTGCAAAAAAACTCTTTTACCACTTTTTTCTTCTTTCTGCCATTCATTAATTCCATCTGAAATTCTTTTGTGAATGTTACTTGTTGTTTCTACCAATCTTATCTGAAGATTAGTAATTTTCATATCTATGTCTAAGATAATCTTTTCAACTATGATTTTTTCATGAAATGATTCCACTTTGTCAAGCTGTTTTCTTAGTCTTGTTCTTTGTAATTCTAGTCTCTCAACTTGATTTCTAACAAAAACTTCTGGATCTAAATGTCTCCATTTGTTGGCAATGTTTGCATACAATTGCATGATGTCTCGATTTATTGTACCACGATTTACCTTCAAAAATTCAGCTATCTTTCTAGCAGAATAACCATATTCAAAATGTAATCTATATACTTCATCTCGTCGTTTTCTTTGCTCATCTTTTGTATATGGTCCTCCATTCTTTTCATGTTCTAACTCCATTATTTTATTACATCATTTTCTGATATACCAGATCCGAATAACTAATAGCTGATCTCTAGTCAACATAGAATCAATTAACTGATTTCCAAAAACTGGCATAGTTTGGCATAGTTTTCACAGAAATATCTAAATCACAACCATTCAACATCTAATTACTAATGGAACTGCCGCGTGGAATGAAAGACTTTGAAGATAAAGAAAACGCAAACATTGAGCATATCAGATATCATTTTAAAAAATTATCAAATCTATACGGATTTTCCTTTATGGATCCATCCCCAATTGAGCTCTTATCAGTATTGGAAACAAAATCAGGACCTGCAATTAAAGACGAAATCTATTATTTCAAAGACAAAGGGGACAGAGAAGTTGCTCTAAGATTTGATTTTACTGTGGGATTAACAAGATATGCAGCTGCACAAAAATCAATGAGACTACCAGCAAAAATATCGGCATTTGGCGGAGTATTCCGATATGACGAGCCACAAAAGGGACGATACCGCTACTTTCACCAGTGGGATATAGAGATTTACGGCAAGCCAAATCTAGAATCCGAAGCTGAAATCATTGAATTAACCTCAAGACTATTTGATTCATTATTACTCAAAGATATTACAATTGACATCAATCACAGAAATCTAGTAGAGTCATTTATCAATCAAATCTTTGATTCTCAAGATCCCAAGCTAGTCGCAGATATGCTAAGGGCAATCGATAAGATACAAAAAAAATCAAAGCAAGAAATAATTAATGAATTCAAAGACAGATATGACATTACCAAACTAGAAAAGATTCTCGAGTTTTCACAAATCAAAGGAACTATTCAAGAAATAGAATCAAAACTAGATACAACAAAATTGCAATCATGGACTGAGCTAAAACAACTACTAGACTCGCTAGAAAACAGAGGAGTAGTAAATACACGCATAAATTTCGGTATAGTCAGAGGACTGGACTATTATTCCGGAATGGTCTTTGAAGTATTTGACAAAAATTCAACTCTTGGTGCATTGGCTGGTGGAGGACGATACGATTCACTAACCAAAGCATTTGGAAGAGAAGACATTGGAGCTGCAGGTGTTGCAGGTGGAGTAGAAAGAATCATACTAACAATGCAAGAGCAAAAAATAATTCCAGAAGCAAAACAAACCAGAGTGTCAGTTTTATACATTAATGATGAGATGCAAAAAGTTGCAATGAGTATTGCATCTTTACTTAGACTAAACAATATTCCAACTGACATTGATTTATCTGGCAAGAATCTAAAAAAACAAATCGAGCAAGCATCTGAATCAAAATACTGTATTATAGTAGCTCCCAAAGAGCTAGAAAATAGCAAAGTAGTACTAAGAAACATGCAAGACGGATCAGAATCGCAAATTGATATAGAACAGCTTACCGATGATCCGCAATCAATACTTAATTTAGAAACGCCCTAGTTAGCATCATAATCTCAGGACCGCTAGTCATAGAACCGACTACCACTGCATGGTTATTTACCAAAATTCCAGACATGACATATGGAACTCCATTGTTAATCGTAGTCTGCTCCACTCTAACTCCCATCACATTTGCAAACTCCTTCATGTCTTCTTCATCTGCTTCTGGGTGGATGGCAGCGCCAGAATTGTTTGCAACCATAACTGCACCCACTTGATTAAACCCAGCAATTCTTTTCTGCAAAACTTCGACTCCCAATACCTGCTTTATGGTATTGCAGTCCTCTTTTGATAGCCATGGCGATACAATAGCTCCTTTATCATTTGCACAAATTACATTTCCAAGTGCGGTATATTTTGAATCCAATACACCAATTTCCATCTTTGTCTCTTTTTTTAGAAACTCGTATTCATCAGTATATGCAGTCTTTGGCAGTAAAATTCCGTTGTTATTCATGACCATCAATGCACCTAACAGGCGAGTGTTTGCAACAGAGCCATACAGCACTTGTGTCTTTAGATATTCTCCTAGTTTTTCTGCCTTGTTTTGGGCAAAACCCATTGGAAGCAAAACAAAATCATCATTTACATTAATGTAAATTCCGATGTTTGGTCCTCTGTAAACATCAAACTTGATAATATCCATTTGTTGTAATTGATCTTTAATCGATATGAACGTAAGGAAATCTCTGAGCATAGGTTTTTTATTGTAGTAAAATTTAGTCCCGACTAATTTTGTCTAGCTTTAAATAATATCTGAGCGAAAGTTCTTCTATGCCAATAGCAGAAAATTTCCCAGAAGGTCTCAAACCAATTGGAAAAATTAGTACTACAGATGGACAATTTCACTGGGTCTGGGGTCCTGGTAAAACAAAAAACACAGATGGCTCACAAGCCGAAGTGTTTGCAGACAAAGATGTTGTAGCAGCTTATGCAGCTAGGGGAGAAAAACAAGTTCCACTAGGGATTAGCGGTACAATGGTTGCAGTTGACTGGGATTCTTGTGTTGCAGATGGCGCATGTATTGAAGCATGTCCAGTTCAAGTATTTCAATGGTACAGAACTGAAAAAGATATTCCAAATACTGAAGCGATAAATGCAACTTTTGCTGGAACTGGAAGTTCGGTTAAAGAAGAAAGAAAAGATTTCACCGACAAAGCAGATCCAATTCGAGAACATGATTGTATCTGGTGTATGGCATGCGTATCAGTTTGTCCTCCACAAGCTATCAAAGTTGATCAATCAAACTTGGAAGCACATGAAAAGGCAGCAGGAACTTTTGTAAAGATTGTAGCAGGTACTGCCAATCCACACGCACACGATTAATTTATTTAATTTTATTTATTCCCTAAAACATACTGTGAATATTAGATCGAGTTAAATTTAGTCCCGACTAATTTTGTCTAGCTTTAAATAATATTCCAAAATAATCCATTTATGGTAGATTTAGTAATACCAGAAGATTATTTTCACGACCAAAAACCAGTCGGAAAAACTAGCCATGGTAATGGCGAAAACTTTCACTGGATTTGGGGAAAAGGAAATCCAGAAGGCGCAGCATTCTCAAATGAAGATGTAAAGGCAGCATATGAAGAGAGAGGAGAAAAACAAGTTCCTCTTGGTATTCATGGCACCACAGTCGCAGTCGATTGGGATTCTTGTATTGCAGCTGGCTCATGCATGAGTGTATGTCCAGTTCAAACATTTCAGTGGTACAGAACCGAACAAGACATTCCAGCTAAAGATGTAGTTGGTAAAGTTTTTGAAGGAACTGGAAAAACTGAACAAAACGAACGACTAGATTATACTGACAAATCACAACCAATCCGAGAACATGATTGTACTGTTTGTATGGCTTGCCAGGAAATATGTCCTACAGGAGCTATTCGAATTGAACCCGCAAACTTGGAATGGCACGAGAAAGCAGCAGGTACCTTCGTCAAAATGGTTAGCAGCGGTAACCCACACGCACACGATTAAAGAATTATTTTCTTTTTTCTTCTTTTTACAATTTTAAATTCTCATCCTCAACAAATTTTAATCACTGTAATCCATCATTTTTTGCAGAGGTCGCCTAGCTCGGTAGGGCGCGGGCCTTGAGAGCCTGTGTGCGCAAGCACCCGGGGGTTCAAATCCCTCTCTCTGCGTTTTTATTTCAAATTACCTAACTCAGCTAACATTGCTGATAGCTGAATCTCTGGATTTGCACCAACTAAAATTCTATAATCATATTTTGCAATTATCTCTAAAATATCTGATAACTTTGCATGCTTTGTTTTAAACACTGCAGAGTTTAGATATTTTAGAAAATCTGATTCTGACATTCCATAAACTTTGATTAGCTCAATTGTCTTTTCTCTAGCATCTAGTACTTTGCCAGCTAGTGCCATTTTTAGAACATCATCAACATCACTAGTTTTTGTCAGTCCAGCTGATGACTTTACATTCTCTTCTGAGATTTCCCCTATGCTAGCAGTTGCCTGCATTAGATTAATGGCATGTCTCAGATCGCCTTCAGAATAATCGTAAATTGCCTTTAGCCCTTTTTTGTCAGTTTTTACTTTCTCTTTTTTGGCTATATTCTCCAAATGATTTATCATGTCTTCTTCAGGAATTGATGTAAACTTGAATGTGGCACATCTGCTTTGAATGGGGTCGATAATTTTTGAGATATTATTTGCAATTAGGATGAATCGGCAGTATTTTGCAGTGTCTTCTATTATTCGTCTAAGCGCAGTTTGCGCATCAGAGGTCATCTCGTCGGCTTCATCTAAAATAATTATCTTAAATGGAATCTCTGCCATTCCTGCAAATCTGGAAAATTTCTTAACTTTTTCTCTGACCATGCCTATGCCTCTTTCATCTGATGCGTTTAGCTCAAGGGTGTAGTCACCATAGTTTTCCCCAAGAATCTGTCTGGCAATACACAAAGCAGCAGTTGTCTTGCCGACTCCTGCAGAGCCAGAAAACATTAGGTGCGGCATGTCAGTTGGGTCTTTAATTAGAGCTTGCAGGCTACCAATGACTTCGGTTTGATTTACAATCTCTGAGAGCTTTGTTGGGCGGTATTTTTCTACCCACATGCCTGTTGATAACATGTGATATGCTAGTCTATCTCCCACTAATAAATCGAAATTAATAGGATCAATTGATCTCACAAGATAGTGAACAGAATTGATCGATCCGATACATCAGGATCTTGTAGAAAAGTAGTGATCTCACGATGGAAATTGATAGAATAGAAAAACTGCACTCTATTGGATATGGCCTAAAGGATGCCAAAGTTACCATAAACCAGGATATCAAATTCAATGTGGCAGGCCTAAAAATTAATGGCACCCAAGGCGAGGTCTTGAATTTACCTCAATGGATAGGCAAGATTCTATCGCAGAACAAACTTGCAACCTTGGAAACACCTGATATGATTACCGAATTAAAACAAGCATTATCAAAAGAAAAGATGGTTGGTGAATACCAAATGTCTACACTTGATCCTCACTTTTACATCAAACTAAAAGAATCAATGAAAAACTTGAATCGTGATGATTTTAATCACGTAGAGAGTATTATGCTGGAATTATTTAGAATGAGAAGAGGAAAACTAGTAAAGCTTGCAGATTCTTCAAAACTAAATTCTGAATTATACAGCAAGCTAACAGTTGAAGAAAATATTTTCTTTAAAACAATTCATGATAATAGTAAAGAATTTGAAAAACAAGTGAGAGGAGATTTAAATGAGCAAAACTCAAACTAGCACTTTTACAGAGTCTGCATTATCTGATAGAGTAAAAGACTTTCTGATTAGATTCAAGGACAAGTTTGGCAGCTACAAGTATGTAGAACAAATCGATGAGATGATGCCAAAGAGTGCAAAATATATCATTGTTGATTACAATGATCTTGTAGTAGAGCCTGAAATAGAAATTATTTTCACAACAGATCCTGACAGAATTCTAAATGCATTTTCAAGGGCAATCAAAGAAGCACTTCAAACAAGATTTCCTGATTATGCAGAAAAAATCAAAGACGAAGTTCGTGTAAGGCTGGTAAATTATCCACTACAACGTAGTCTCAGACAAATCAATGCCGAAACTATAGGAAACATTGCCAGTGTTTCAGGTATGGTAGTTAGAGCATCCGAAGTAAAACCATTAGCAAAAGAATTGGTGTTTGTCTGCCCTGATGATCATCAAACCAAAGTAATTCAGCTAAAGGGAATGGATGTAAAAATTCCAATAGTATGTGATAATCCAAGCTGCAAGCACAGAGATTTTGAATTAAAACCCGAAGCCAGCAAATTCATAGACTTTCAAATTCTTAGATTGCAAGAACTCCCTGAAGACTTGCCTCCAGGCCAATTACCTCACTATATCGATGTAACAATTAGGCAGGATCTCGTAGATAACGCAAGACCCGGAGACAGGATAATTCTTACAGGAATAGTGCGAGTAGAGCAAGAATCCATTGCAGGAATAACTAGAGGACACAGCGGATTATACCGATTACGAATTGAAGGAAATAATATTGAATTTTTGGGAGGAAGGGGTTCGAAGACCTCACGTAAAATAGAAAGAGAAGAGGTCTCTCCAGAAGACGAAAAGATGATCAAGACTCTATCTGAGAGTCCCAATGTTTATCAGAGATTAATTGATTCTTTTGCACCACACATCCAAGGACAGTCTCTAATCAAAGAAGCTATTTTGTTGTTAATTGTAGGTTCAACTCAAAGACTGCTTGGTGATGGAAGCAAGATTAGGGGCGACATTAACGTATTTCTTGTAGGTGATCCTGGTACTGCAAAATCAGAGATGCTAAAGTTTTGTGCAAGAATAGCACCAAGAGGATTATACACTTCAGGTAGAGGTTCAACTGCAGCAGGTCTTACAGCAGCTGTAGTTCGTGATAAGACAGGAATTATGATGTTA
>SCUP01000207.1 GCA_004297665.1 Nitrosarchaeum sp.
TGCTTTTGAATTATTTACATGATTAAGCATCCCTTCTGTAGAAAGAATGGAAACTTTTCTATCATCAAAACTTCCTGCTGCAACGTCATACATCATTGGAGTGGTACAGCTGCATTCAGGGTGTATTAGAAATTCAGCATCTTTTAGTGAATCTAATTTTTTTGCAATATCTTCTGGTTTGATACCAGCATGAACATGGCATTCTCCTGCCCATATGAACATGTTCTTTCGTCCAGTAACTTTTGCAACATAAGAACCCAAAAACATATCAGGTAAAAATAAAATTTCTTTATCAGCAGGAATTGCTTTGACTACATTTACTGCATTTGCTGAAGTACAACAGTAATCCAATTCAGATTTTATTTCTGCAGTTGTATTGACATAGCCAACTGTGATAGCATTTGGATGTTGTTTTTTCCAGTTTCTCAACTCATCAATAGTAATTGAATCAGACAATGAACATCCTGCTTGCAAGTCAGGAATCAACACTCTTTTTTCAGGACAAATAATTGCAGCGGTTTCTGCCATAAAGTGAACACCACAAAACAGAATTGTTTTTTGAGAAACTTTGGCAGCTTGTCGTGATAATCCTAGTGAATCTCCGGTAAAATCTGCTACATCTTGAACATCTGGAATTTGGTAATTATGTGCTAATATAACAACGTCTTTTTCTTTTTTTAGACGAAGAATTTCATTTTTGAGGCTTGTTTCTTGTACTAGCATTTGCAAACACCAATGCAGGAATTAGTGATTTAAAGAATAAGATCAAGTCATGATTATTCTAAGAAACAGGCAATCATGGCAATTCTTGCCATATTAGGTACCAACTGAAATACCACTGGAACAGTATTTGCGCAAAGTCTCAATGGCAGATAAAATTGCTAGTTTGCTAGTCTTTGGATTGGTTTCATCTGGGATATTCTCTACAGTAAAAACCATCTTGCCAAACTTTCCTTGTGCTATTATGTTATGAGTATTTTTTGTAGTGTTTGGGTCTGCAACAATTTTTACACTAGTCTTGTCACTTCCCACTCCAGCCAAGCTGAGCAACGCTGCAACATTGATGTTTGCAGGAAAAAGTGAAACTGCCTCTTTGGCTTTTCCTTCAAAGATAATTGTAGGTTTATCAATTTTTTCTAAATCAATGTCAGAGGTTTCAAAGAATTTTGCACCCTTTAATGATCTTGGATGTTTAGTTGTAGTTAATGTCACAGAATCTAATTGATCACGGACAGATTTGATTGCATCCAATCCTGCAATTGCTCCTGATGGGAGATAGATTGTTTTATGAAAATGCTCGCATGCCTCAGATAAAATATCATAAATAGATTCATCAAGTAAAGCACCTACACTCATAATCATAAGATCTCTTTTGTTTTGCAAAACACTGTGAGCTACATTTCTAACTGCTTCTTGTGATGCTGCTTCAACTACAATATCAACTGAATGAGATGATAAAAGATGTGGGTTTTCAACAATTTCTGGTTTATTTTTTAATTTTTGTACCAATATAGTGGATGCATCTTTTGAGGAGTCATACACATGAGTTAAGATGCCAGGTATTTTTCCTGAATCAATTGCAAGTGCAATTTGAGTTCCAATAGCACCACAACCTAAAAGTCCTATTTTTTTCAAGTGATTATACTAAAAACAATCACTTAATTAATTCGTGTGTATCGTAGATCAAAAGTATGACTTATCATCAATCTATTTAAGAGAAAAAATGAGAATAAAATTATGAATTTTGATATAAGAAATAGAACATCATTTGGAATAGTTTTATTTTTAACATTATCTTTGGCGATATTTTTGATAAATCCAGCAAATGCAGACGTAGAATCACCAAAAAAACAGATCAAAAGAGGGATTCCAGCAGAAGATGTCACTTGTAAGGCAGGTCTTAGTTTGGTTATACGAACTAATGGATTTGTAGCATGTGTCAAATCTACAACTGCTGATAAATTAGAAAAGATGGGACTGGTAACAAAAATTATAAAATTAGAAAAATATGTTCCTAAAGATTCAGAACATACTCCTATGAATAAATCAGAAGAGATTTCAATAGTTCCAGCATCATCGGGAAGTATAGTAAATTTTTACATTACAGATGATGACTTGAATTTGGCTCACAATGGAATAGAGACAGTATCAACTGATGGTTTGTTTGAATTTACAATTGATGGAATTTCAATTGATGGGCCTTCAACTATGATTGAGACAGGACCTGACACTGGACGATTTTATGTGAAATTACAATTACCAGATACCATTAATGGCATACCTTTGGATCAAAATGATGTTGTCTTAATAAAATATTTGGATGCATCAGATTATTCAGGAAATGAGCAGATTATAACTAAATCAGTACCACTGACAAATTCTTATGCAAAAGTAGAGACATCAGGTGGGGGCTCAAGAATTGGACATGAATTTACTGTTAGAATTTATGAGCCAGATGCAAATTTGGATGCCAAAGATGAGGATAAAATATCTCTGAGTCAATTCGAGTATAGAGGAGAAGGTGGAATTAGAACAACACTTGCAAATCCTAGCTTTGATGCAAACTCTGCATATATGATTGAAACAGGACCAAACACCAGTACTTTTGAAGTAAAAATAGAGATACCTCGAAGATTAGACGGTAAAGTAGTAGATATAGGGGACTGGTATGAAATTAGATACATCGATAGATCAACACCATCCAATACAGATGAAAAAATAGTGTTGAAGGGAAAAATTGGCTAGAGTTTAACTCAAGTGAAACATTAGTGAATAATCAATACAACCTAAAGATTTTATTCAAACCAACAAAGTATTGTTGTGCTAAATACAGTATACAAAGATGCCATTATCAATAGAGAAAAGATGTTGTCTATTCTAAAGGGACCAAAATTTGAGCAAATTTTACAAAAAGCAAAGGAAAATTGGGTTGAGTTTACGCCTACAAAACAAGAGGTAGTCACAGCAGGGATTGATAGTAGTTTTAATAACACAAGATTTCAGGGAATTGAACTTTGGGCTACAACTGCAGTATCCATAAAATCAGATGGTGAAGTTTTAGTTGATTTACATGATTCAGGATTAGGATCAGATATTGATCTTTCAAAGATTGCAAGCAAAATGGAAATTAATGCTTGTGAAAGAACTGTGGATTTAGTAGATTTGGTGTTAATGGATGGCTCACTCCATTCACAATTTATGACAAGACAATCATCACTAGATACAATGGTTGTAAAAACTATGAAAAAAAGAGACAATGTAATTTTCATTGCAAAGACATCAAATACAAAAAAACAATTTGAGAGTCTAGGTTCTTTGGCAGGAGATATTTTTTATTACAATCACATTACAAAGGGTCCTGGATTTAGCAAGATATTTGTAGAAAAAAAATATGGAATAGATAAAGTAATTTCATCCACATTTGTTCGATTAAGTGATTCAACTCCGATCATAAAGCTAGAGTTTTTAGGAGGTCATCGTGATAATGATGAAATCAAATCCACAATGAACAAGCTGTACAAAAGTAGTATAGGAGGATACCCATATGCGTTAAAGCTTGCTCATAATAACTGTAAAATATCTGATAAAGAACTTGCAAAAATGGTTAGTTTGTTGGGATTAAGTAACGAAATTGGTTCACGTGAGGTTTTAGGTTGAACACAGGTTTTGTAATAGGCGAATCAAAGCCTACATTTGTAACTGCAATTACATCTAGACCACTCTCTGTTGGGGAATATATCAAAATTGATTCAGATGAAGGAGAAATTTTGGGATTAGTTGAAAAATCTTCAGTCTCTAGCGCGGCATTTGCAGATGTAAAAAATTTTGATGAAGCTGCAGAAAGTACAGAAATTGCAGAAATTAACAAGAGAGATAAAACATACACAGCACATATTGGAATTTTAGGATTTTTAGAAAATTTACGAAAAGGACAATCAATCATACCAGCTGTGCCACCAATTCCTGGAACACCAATATCACAACCAACAAGAGAGGATTTGGAGGCTATTTTTAGTCCACAAAAAGAAGATTGGATCAAAATTGGAAATTTATTAAGAGATAAAACAATTGATGTTAAAATCAATCTGGATAAGATTGTTTCAAGACATTTAGGAATTCTAGCAATGACTGGAATGGGTAAAAGCAATCTTGTTTCTTTGATTACAAAACAAATTGGAAAACTAAAAGGGACTGTAATAATTTTTGATTATCATAATGACTACACAACGTTAAACATTCCAAGGATCAATGTAATTGATGCAAAAATTAATCCAAGATTACTAGATGCAGATCAATTATCAGAAGTGTTAGAGATTAGAGATGGAGCCAATGTTCAACAGAGAGTACTAAGAATGGCATTTACAAAACATGTTAAAGAATCAAAAGAGTTTTGGAAGAAATTAGAAAATGAAGTAGAATTCATTGTAAATTCAGAAGATAAAAAGATCAAAGAAATCAGAACATCTGCATACAGAGTACAAGACATAATAGAGGAAGCTCAACGAAGATTTGAAGATATTTTGGATCCAGATATGGGAGATCCAATAAGTTTCATCAAAGAAGGACGTACTAATATCCTAAATATTTCAGAATTGTCAGAAAAACAAGCAAATGTTGCACTTGCATTTTATTTACAACAATTACTCAAAGATAGAAAAGATGCAAGTATTGTAAAACATGGAAGAACAAAGCGAGATAGAAGTTATAAATTCAATTCACCAATTTTTGTAATAATAGAAGAAGCACATGTCTTTATTCCAAAGGATCATGATACAAGTGCAAAGTATTGGGCAGCTAAAATTGCCAGAGAGGGAAGAAAATTTGGATTGGGTTTGGGAATAGTATCACAAAGACCTCGAAGTGTAGATCTTAATGTTCTAAGCCAGCTTGGTTCTTTTGCAATAATGAAGATCATTCAGGAAGATGACCAACGCCAAATAGCAGCTGCCACAGAATCTACTAGTCGTGAATTGATTGCTCAATTGACTTCTTTGAATGTAGGGGATGCAGTACTAGTAGGACAGTGGACTAATTTACCATCACTTGTTCATGTTGAAGAGGTAAAAGAAAAGATAATGGGTGCAGATCAAAGTGCAGTTAATGCATGGGCAAATGCAGAAAAGATGAGTGAAATTGCAGTAGAATCAACACAAGGACTTGTCCAGAAGGATTTGTTGTTAGATTAAATGTTATTTTCACATATTTCAGATACACATTTAGGATTAGTGCAGTATGGATCAGAGGAACGAGAACAAGATGTGTATCATGTTTTTAATCAAGCCATAGACATATCAATTAAAGATCATGTTGATTTTGTAATATTTGCAGGTGATATTTTCCATGTTCCAAATCCAAACGGAACTGCAGTAGTTCAGATGGCTAATGCACTAAAGCGATTAAAAAAAAATAACATAGATTCATTTTTTATTTTGGGAGATCATGACATAAGTAGAATTCGAACTACACCAATTCCATATGTATATCATAATTTAGAATTTTCAAGATATATAGGACAAGGAAATCCAATTGAATACAAAGGAATTTTGCTAGTTGGTTTTGATAAAATAAGAAAAGCAGAAATTTCACAATTTGAAGAAAAATTCAAAGCAGTTGACAAAGTTGCAAATAATCACACAGGACATAGAATTTTGGTGATGCATCAAGGAATTACAGAATTTAACAAATTTGCAGGAGAGTTACAATCTACAGATTTACCAAAAAATTTTACATATTATGCAATGGGACATCTACACGATCATGACATTAAGAAATTCAATCATCTTAACGGACCAATAGTATACCCAGGTTCTATTGAACTCACAACAAGTGAAGGAATTAAAGAGACAAAAAAAGGATTTCTCGAAGTAGACATTTCAGGTGAAGAAGCAAGATCTAATTGGATTGAATTAGATACAAGAAAGCAATTTTCATTCAAAACAGATTATGATGAATTGGCAAAATCAATCGACGAGATTTCTATAAAAATAGACAAAATGGAGCGGAAACCTATTGTAGAAATAAAAATTCAAGGTGAAAATATAGAAACAGATCAGATACAGGCACAGATTTCACGGTTACATACGCAAACATTGAGATGTTTTTGGCGAATTACTTCCAAAGAAATATCAGATTCATCAGTATTTCTAGAAAGACCAAATGCAATAGAAGATGAAATGTTCAGACTATCAATCAATGCAATTGGCTCTGAGCCAATTGCAAGTTTTGCCATAAAGGAATTACTTCCACTGTTAGCCTCAAATCAGATCAAAGAGGCATCGCAAATAATAATTGAAAATTTTGAGAAATATAAAAAGGAAAAAGAAAATGATCACATCAGTTGAATTAGGAGATTTTTTATCTCATTCTGAAACAAAATTAGAATTTGGAAATGGGGTAACAGTATTTGTGGGACAAAATGGTGCTGGAAAATCAAGTATCATAGATGCAATCACATTTGCATTATTTGGACAACATACAAGAAAATCAAATAAAGGTTTGATAAAACGTGGAGCAAATCAAGGATTTGCCAAAGTAGAATTCAACATAAACGGAAAG
>SCUP01000025.1 GCA_004297665.1 Nitrosarchaeum sp.
AATTGCTACAAAACTATTAAAAGAAAAAATAGATTTGCAAATTATCGTAATTACAGCTGATGACAAAACCACAAAACGAGTTAATAAAACAATTAGTTCGGGGGTTGCTGCATTTATTCAAAAACCGTTCACTCTTGATGAGATAAAAAACGCAGTTAATATTGCTGAATCTGAATATTCTTTATTACAATAACAATAAGGACATATTCAAAATATTTACGTCTTTGATATCTATCTCATTAATTCTATAATCTATTAATTCCTCAGAAAATTTTTCAACAATTTTTTGTGGTGTATTTGTTTTTGCTGAATCCATTTGAATTATTATGACCATATTCCATTCTCCTTCCATGTTTGCTACAAGAAGATAATTGTCTAATTTTGTGATGAACTCTTTAATTGAATTCTTTACTGCCTCTAGTGATTTTGATGGTTTTAATTTCATTAATATGATTTGGTATTCATTAATTCCTGAAACATCTGTTAGTACTGCTTTATACCCTTTAATGATGCCACTTTTTTCCAGCCTTTCTATTCTTTTTCTAATTGTTCTATCTGAGACATCATGTCCTGATTTTTTTAATTCAGCTGCAATTTCTTTTGATGGAGTTCTTGCATTGTTGTTGAGAATTTCTATAATTTTCTGATCCACTTTGTCTAAATTTGACCATGCATCATCACTCATAGCATAAAGATACCTCACATACTTTTGAATTTTTGCTTAGATTATACATTCTATCAAAAATCATGAATTTTTTCAGTTATTCTTCTAAAATCCAACCTGTTTCTATTTGGTTTTTATCTGATTCTTCCCCAACTCCAGTAGCAAATCTCCATATGAAAGGGGCATCTGTACTCATTTTTGTTTTAATTTTTAACAGTGATTCTATTTCCGAATTTAAATTTTGATCCGCAGAGTCATGTTCTTTACAAAACTTACATTTCTGATCAAGTGTGATGGGTTCTGATTCTATTAATGGATAAGTCATACATGCAAGAGGTCGATTATTGTATATTTTACAAGGAAATCCACCATGGGGTGATCTAGCTGAGGTTTCTGTATCTAGAAAAGGACATGTGTTTCCATTTTGTTCTATTCCCATTAATTGATATGCTAATATTTTTGTCGGACTAGAATCTTTTTTTTCAGATGCTCCAATTCTCGGTAAAATTGTTATTTCTAACCCATTTATTTTTGCAAGTTGTTCTATCCTTTCTTTTTCTTCAGGTAGTATGAGAACTCCAATTTTTCCAAATTTTTTGGTTGGATAATATTCTCTTTCAATGCAGCACTGAGAACAATCCTGTATGCATCTAAATTCCACATGCTATTTTTATTCACTACAAATAAAATTCATTGGAAGTATCATATTTTATAAAAATTATGATCTTTTTATTCTAATAATCCCCACAGTTATATGCTCATAACTGTATTGTATGCTATATGGGTAAGCGTCAAGTCAAAAACGAAAGTGATTTAAAAGAAATGCGTTTGCCCGAAGAGGGCGAACTTTTTGGCAGAGTCCTAAAAATGCTTGGAGGAGAAAATGTCATGGTAAAATGTACTGACGGTCTTACTAGAAGAGGTAGAATTAGGGGAAAATTAAAGCGTAGAGTATGGATACGTGATAACGATATAGTCATAATTGCACCTTGGGATTTTAAAGAGAATGAACGAGGTGATATTGTTTGGAGATTCACTTTGCCTCAAGTGGAATGGCTAAAGGACAATAATCATATTCCTAAAGACTTCTAAATTTCCTTTGACTAATACTGTGACCCTAGATTTGGGTTGCGCATGATTATCATGTGTTAGATCTATTTTGATAACTTATCTTAATATACGGAATAATTCTTGTAAAAAGCAAATGGAACAAGGCACAGTAAAGTGGTTCAACCGCACAAAAGGCTTTGGTTTTATCGAAAGAGAATCTGGTGACGATCTATTCGTTCACAAATCAGATGTTGATGGATTCATCAATGAAGGCGATAAAGTCGAGTTTGTAGTCGGCGAAGGTCAAAAAGGACCAGCTGCTCAAAAAGTCAAAAAAACAGCATAGACAATAGATCTTTTTATTAATTTAAGAGTTCAACATTGTTTTCTTAAATTAGTCTATTTCTTATTATTTTTACCAATTTATAAAAAAACTGTGGTCCCAAGCGAAGGAATTGAACCTTCGACAACCCGGTTTCTGTATGCCTGATATGCTGTTATTCGGTCAGCCATCATAAGCCGACAACTACAGCCGGAAGCTCTACCAGGCTGAGCTAGCTTGGGACAAAAAAACGAAGTGTTCTAGTATTAAAAAACTATCGAAGGCGTGATGATTTGATTGCTGATCGTATCTGTTTTGATACGCATAAATACCATATTTCAAGGGATGTAGTAGTGTCTGAGCAACAGTTGTCTTATTCTGGCTATGTATGCGCACCATATTTGCACAATATCGAATCTGCTAAATTAAAAGAATTTTGGATGTCTTCAAACAATGTTGAGTCATTATATTTTGTAACTGGAACATTTTCTGATGCTAGTAAACCATATTTTTCTGATTCAACTAATCATTATCTTTTGGGAAAATTCAAAGACAGCCAACACATAGCAAACGATCTGACCACACACAACCAAGACAAGACATCATTTGTTTTCAATGTTAAAGATGAATTATTTCAAAGAGAAGTATCTGGAGAAACAAATTTTGTTACTATTTATTATTTGGAATATAGTGAATCTGAAGATCTACAAGAAGTTGCAAATATTTTATTGAAAAGAGACAAAGTCAGAATTGGTGGACTGGGACATATGACATCATTTTGTTTGGTACCTTCCAAATTTACTTTTCCATATGCTGAAAATATTGTGGTCATTGAGGTTGCAAGTGAAAAAAGTCATCAGAGTGTAAAGAAATACTGTGACCAAACTAAACGCGATGTAAATAGAAAAGGTCTGACAATGACTAATTTGTTAAGTCTATCAATTCTGGAAAAGCTAAAGTAGAAAAGTTAAATATTCGACTAAAACCTGCTTCTTCATGAGCAAACCTGCTGATCTTGGTTCATTAAAAATAGGTTCTTACATTCTATTGCCCGTCTCTGATCAACCTGATGGTGAGGCTTGTAGGATTACTGAATATGATACATCTAAACCAGGAAAACATGGTGCAGCAAAGGCTAGAATTGTCGGCGTAGGTGTATTTGATGGTAAATCCAGACCACATGTCGGACCTGTTAGCATGCAAGTACACATACCACTAATAGACAAGAGAATGGGTCAGGTCATCTCCATTATTGGTGAAACTATCCAAATTATGGATTCGGAAACTTTTGAGACAATTGATGTCACTTTAGTTGATTCTGAAATAAATGGAACAATTGAAAATGGACAAAATGTTGAATATTGGAAAGTAATGGGTCGAACCAAAATTATGAGAATAAAAAGTTAGATCTGAAACAATTAGTATATTCATTTTAGCAACTTCATTCATCTCCAAATCTTGCATTCTTTAGTGCTGTAGTATCATCATATTATTTCATTATGGGATATATTTGACCTCTACATAGTGGTTACAAGGACGTGTTTACTGATAATTTACGTTACAGCGTGGATATACAAATAATATTCACAGCTAAAATAATGCATATTCAAAGTTAGTATGGGTGCTGATGATGAGCGGAAAAGCCGTCTGATGGTTGATGAGGATTATGAGTAATGAAGCATCCATATCTTTCTTTGAGTATGTTAAATTATTTTTTTTAAGATGAAACTAGCAGCTCTTTTTTCAGGTGGAAAAGACAGCACCTATTCTATTTTCTTAGCAAAAAAACAAGGTCATGAAATAAAATGTCTCTTGAGTGTTTTCCCCAAGTCTGATGAAAGTCACTTGTTACATCATCCTAATTTACAATGGACTCATCTACAATCTCAATCAATGCAAATACCTCAATTAACAATTAAATCTGAATCTGATGAAACTGATAATGAAATAAACTCATTAGAAAAAATTCTAATTCAAGCTATGGAGAAATATCAAATAGAGGGATTAGTGCATGGTGGTATCCAAAGTCAATTTCAAAAAGAAAAATTTGAAAATTTATGTAACAAGTTAAATCTAAAATCAATTGCACCACTATGGAATCGTAATCCTCTAGAGTACATGAATGAATTGATATCTTCAAATTTTGTATTTATTATTACTAGTGTTTCATCAGGTGGATTAGATGATTCATGGCTTGGTAAAATAATCACAAAAAATGATATTGATACTCTTTATGCGCTCTCCCAAAAATTTGGTTTTAATTTAAATTTTGAAGGTGGAGAAGCAGAAACATTTGTTGTAGATTGTAGTCTTTTTTCACACCCGATTAAAATTATTCAAGGAAAAAAAATTTGGGATGGCTATAGAGGAAGGTTTGAAATAGTGGATGCGAGGCTAAATTACAATGCTTGATAGTCTAAAGAATAATCTACGTGATGCAATCAAGAAAATTGTAAAATCTTCTGGCATAGATAAAGAACTTATCAAAGAATTATCAAAAGACGTTCAGAGGGCATTATTGCAATCTGATGTCAATGTAAGACTAGTTCTTGAAATTACAAAACAATTAGAGGAACGATCATTAAATGAAACACCTCCTCCGGGGTTGTCAAGAAAAGATCATATTGTAAAGATTCTGTATGATGAACTTGCAAAGTTATTGGGCAAAGAAACTGACTTTAATTTCAAACCTGGTAAACAAAACAAAATAATTATGCTTGGAATTCAAGGAAGCGGAAAAACAACTGTAACTGCTAAACTTGCTAAATTCCTAACTAAACAAGGTTACAAAGTTGGTGTGATAGGGGCTGACACATACAGACCAGGGGCATTAGTTCAACTACGAACTATGTGTGAAAAATCAAATGTTGAAGTATACGGTGAACCAAACAACAAAGATTCTCCTGACATAGTAAAAAATGGTTTAAACCATTTTGAAAAATTACCTTTGGATGTAATACTAATTGATACTGCTGGACGACATAAAGAAGAAAAGGATCTATTGGCAGAAATGGAACAAATTAACAAAGTTACTGCGCCTGATCTTGCAATACTTGTTATTGATGGAACTATTGGTCAACAATGCTTCAATCAAGCGGAGGCATTTCATAAGACAATTCCTGTTGGTGGAATTATTATTACAAAATTAGATAGTTCTGCAAAAGGTGGCGGTGCAATCGCAGCTTCTGCTGCTACTGGTGCACAAATCATGTATATTGGAACAGGAGAACGAATCGATGATTTAGAAAAATTCTCCCCAACTAGATTTGTTGGTAGATTGCTTGGAATGGGTGACATTCAAGCAGTTTTAGATTTGGCAAAAAGATTAGAAAATGAGGGAGATGACATTAGACTAAAACGAATTTCAAGTGGGAAAATGAACATGGATGATTTTTTCTACCAATTAGAAGAAGTGACCAAAGTAGGCTCATTGAAAGGGTTTCTTGATAATATGCCTGGTCTTTCAGGTATGGTAAAGGATGATCAATTAGATCAAATGGAAGGAAGAGTCTCAAAATGGAGGTTCATTATTCAAAGTATGACCAAGACAGAAAAAGCAGATCCTGACATATTGAATTCATCTCGAATTAAAAGAATTTCAAGAGGTTCTGGTTGGCCAGAACATGAAGTTAAGGAACTGCTCAAAAATTATAAAAATTCAAAAAACATGATGAAGGCATCAAAAGGAAGACAAATGCAAGGTGCACTTCGTCGTATGGGTTTTGGTTAGAATTACCACTCATTTGTTAAATTAAAAACTAACATGACTACCATCAAAGAAATTATTCCTATCGCAAATCAAATCATAAAAGATTATGATTTATGTGATGATTGTTTAGGAAGGTTTTTTTCTAAACAAATGAATCTCTCATCAAATAAATTACTTGGGAAAAAATTAAAAACATCTGTAAGACAATCATCTAAAAAATGTTTTATTTGTAACAATCTTCTAGATAATCTCACACCATACCTGAAATTAATGCTGGATGCTTCTTCCAAATATGATTTTTCATCTATGGTTGTTGGAGCTTTAATCAAGCCATCCATAATAGATCGAGATGATTATATAAGATCAAAATACAAACTGCGAGGAATTGACAGTGTTAAAACTGGCATCACCAAAGAACTTGGAAAACAATTCACTAAAAAAATAAAGAAAACAATTGATTTTCTAAACCCCGATCTTACTTTTACAATTAATTTTAAAGATGAATCGTGCCAACTACGTTCAAAACCCATTTTATTACATGGCAGATACACTAAATCTGAAAGAGGACTACCTCAAAAACAAAAACCATGTGTTAATTGTTCTGGAAAAGGTTGCAGAAGTTGTAATTTCCATGGTATCTCTGAGTATGATAGTGTTGAAGGTAAGATCTCTGAATTTCTTTTCAATACCTTTGGAGGAACAACTGCAAAATTTACTTGGGTTGGTGGCGAAGATAAATCTAGTTTGGTTTTAGGTTCAGGGAGGCCATTTTTTGTCAAAGTTCAAAACCCCTTCAAAAGAAATCTCACTCTGCCTCGAAAAATATCATCTGATTCTATTATACTACATAATTGCAAAATAATCTCTGATCCTCCAAAAACACCAATTAAATTTAATTCCTCAATAGAATTGAAAATTTCTACAGAAAATGAAATTCAATCTACTACTATGAAGAACCTGCAGATTCTTCTCAGTGCACCTGTAATAGTTTATGACAAATCTGGAAAACGATCCGAAAAATATATTTCTAATTTAAAATATAAAAAAACCTCAAAAAATAGTTTTACTTTAATTATCAAAGCAGAGGGTGGATTGCCTGTAAAACGATTTGTAGATGGTGATGATGTGACTCCTGGAATCCGTCAAATTATTAATGATAAATGTACATGCGTAACATTTGATTTTCTTGAAATTGACCTAAAATGATAACAATTAACTAATGCCTAATTTTTTACATGAATATGCCAATACGAAAAAGAGGTAAACATAAGCGACATGCAGATCAAAGAGCTGATCGACGTAGAAAAAAGACAGCAAAATCAGGAAAACCAAAATCCAGATAGAATCAACCTTTTTACATTCAAATTTCTCGAGAGGTTATAATGGATCCATTAATACGAATGAAAGAGGCACATCTTAAGGGATTAATTCCAGACGATGTCTATGATCTAGTTGTAAAACGTTTTCCTATAACTGTGGATGGTATTAACAGAATTGAAAAAGCCTCTGGAATACGCTATCCTACAGCTTACGTTGAACCCTCAATTGTTATTTCATCACCCAATCCCAATTCCTATGAATTTGGAATCTTATTTGCTCGTACCATTCCAATATTTTTTGATGACAAATTTCATGTCGTAATTCAGATTTCTGCACCCCTAGTTGCATATGGTCTTAAAGGTACAATTCATGCAATTTTAGCACACGAGTTTTTACATTTTCTGGAATTGATTCGAAAAATCTCAAAAATGGATTTACTTTCCGACGAGATTACTGGAAATCTATTTGAAAGTGTCTATGCTGATGAAACAAGATTGTTTGAACCAAAAGTTGTATTCAAAGACAGAACTCTATTAGATCATATCACAAAACGATTTCCCGCAGGTTTTAGAGATCATAAGTTAGAAGACAAAGTAATGAAATTTTGGTTAGAGAAAAATCTTCCAAAAATAAACATCTCCCTTGATGCCAATACTGTAAAGTTATCTGCCGAATCCTTATCTAAAATAAAACTGGATCCCGCATTTTTACATAGAATAGACCAACTAGAACAAAAAAGCATTAAAATTATTAAGAAAAAACTTTATTGATTAAATTCAGTCAATCCACACTTTCCACAAGTGTTTCTATCTTTATGCTTGGACATGAAGACTCCTTTTCCACATCTAGAACAATTTTTTCTACCTCTTGATAATTTATCTCCCTCAATTTTGAAATATTTGTAAACATTTGGACTAGAACCTTTTTTTCCAGCCGATGCTTTTTTTGCTGCCATTATTCAGATTTCTCCGATTCTGGCTCAGCTGCAGTATTTGCCTCAGCTAGTTTGGCTTTTGCTTTTTCTAGTCTTTCAAATATTACTGGATTGATATGTTTTTTCGCAAGCATTTCATCATCATAAACATAGAACGTTCCTGTAACAAGTGGCTTGCCTACCTGTGTTTGCAATCTCATGGGAATTACAACTTTTCCTGATAGCTTGAATTCTTTTGTAATCATATCTACTGCTTCGAGTTTTTTGAGTTTTCCTGCCAATCCTGTAAAATTACAGATCAGCTCTCTTCTTGATAAGAAGGTGTTATTTACGTCGTTTATCGTCTGAATAATAGACATGTACCCAAAATCCTTAAGATATTTCATATAAACCTTGATTGTGGATGCCCTTTATTTCCATTCAACAAATGATTCTGTCAAGTTAATGGGATATTTTCTTGTCGAGTCAGGACATGAAATCCCTAATGACTTATGATAATTGCTAAAAATTGAAATGCTAATCCTGTTACAATAGAGATTACCCCGAACTTAGTTTTCCGAGGATCAATTGTAGTTATTTCTTCTGTTTTTTTGTTAGTCTCTTCATCAATAGGTGCATTATCTGAGGTTGTTGAAGTATCAAATATTTCTGAATCCAAAATATTGGAATCAAACATTCCTTTCTTCTTAAATGCTATTTTTCTTACGGCATATGCAATTATCAATACGCCTTCTATTTGAAGACCTAATCCAACTAAATTCAAGGCGGTATTTACAATATCTGCCATATACAAGAATATGCCTCGAAGTATATTCAGTTATTGTAAGTTTGATTCTATTATCTCTTAATGATTATGTCAATTTCTACTCTTGTCAGACACAAATTTTGTGTTTATATGAAACAAAATGTCACGGAAACATCTATTGTAATTGTTCAGTTATCTCCTAGTTCATTATGGCGATCTTTTAAGATGTCAGGCATGAATTTTATGTTTATGCGAAACAAACTATACCTTAAGCCTTGATTGAAATTAGAGAACAAATTTATGAAATTTCAGTTAAATCATCATATGGAACGATACATGATTCATTTAAAAAATAATGGATACCGCCCAATACATTCATCTGATCTTGTTCATAGGGCAAGAGAACTTTGTTCAGACATGCATGCATCCATAAGAGTTGCTAGAGTGGCCAATAAATTTCTAGAATTTGATGTATCACTTAACCCAGTCGATTTGGATCTATTAATTGAAAGATTGAGTCCAATTGGCGAATTAGACAATACACGACATGTGATTGAAGAAAAAATTGAAAAAGAAGAGGGACTCAAAGATGGTATTTTTTATTTTAATAACGAAAGATTTTGGGAGAGCCATGAATCTTTGGAAGGTGTTTGGAAAAAATGCTATGGTAAAGAAAAAGAACTTGTACAAGGAATTATTCTTCTTGCTGTTGCTTTTGCTCATAGACAAAAAGATGAGAGCAGCATAGGTCTTGGTATGTTAGGACGTGCATTAGAAAAATTAGGTGACTCTCCTGCCGTGTATGGTAATATCGATGTTAATAGGATTAGAAATAAAATAAAAGAAATGCAAACAACTAAAGATTTGGCTATATTTGAGATTTAATTAAATTAAGAGATGTTGTTACCACGTCTGCTCCTTGGATGAGACCTATACTTCCTTTCTTAGCTTGATTTTCAGTCATTCTAGTGGTTCCATCATTTTTGATAAAATTTCCTGATACTAAAATCGGTACAGGATCATCACTATGACCTTTGTTGATACACGGAGTTGAATGATCTGCAGAAATAACTATTGCTACTTTATTAGAATCAATATTTGCAAGTAATGTCTTGAAAAATCGTTGATCAATTTCTTCTATATTTTTCATTTTTCCAATCGCATCACCGTCATGACCAAATTCGTCTGGGCCTTTTAGGTGAACATAAATTGCATTTTGTGTCTCCATTGCTTTTGCAGCTACTCTGGCTTTCTCCTCATAATCAGTTAGTCCGCCTGCTTCAAATGCTTTCATTTTCAATACTTCTGAAATTCCAAGTTCTACTGGCATATCTACAATACATGAAAAATTCATAGAATACATTTCATTGATAGGTCTCACATCTGGATATTTGTTTCCTGCATCTCTTAGCAAAATACAACTCAGACCTTTCTTTTTTTCATCCTTTCTTTTTTTATTGATTGAACTTTCTTTCATGATTTTCAGTGATTGCTCTGTAAATTCATTAACTAATTTTGCTGTCTTCTTGGCACTTTCTGTCTCATCAAGTGGGAAACATTTTTCAATACGTAAAAAATCTCCCACTGCTTTTGCTATTCCCATACCTTCTACTCTGGCATATGCAGGGTCTGTATTGGTGATTTGCGATGACAGTTTTTCACCGTCTGTTCTGATTCTTACTGTGACTCTATGTCCTATTGTGGGTGATACAGCTACTGTTGTATTTGGATATGAAAATTTAATTTTATTTTCAATTTCTTTTGCAATTCCATCTGCGTCATTTTTTTCTATGTGTCTTCCTGCTCTTCTATCTATGATTATTCCTTCATCATTTAGTGTAGCATAATTTCCTCTTAATGCCAAGTCTCCATCTTTAAAGTCAATTCCAATTCCTATTGCTTCTATGACGCCTCGGCCTGCATAGTCTACATGGTGAAATCTATATCCTAACATATTGAAAACTGCAATATCTGATTCTGGAGCAATCCCTTCTCCTACTGAAATCACTTCTCCAATCACTCCATTTCGTGCTAATTTGTCCAGAGTTGGTGTATTGGCAGCCTCAAGTGGTGTTTTGCCATCTAAATCTGGATGTGGAAGATCCCCGACTCCATCTAAAAGAACATAGATCATATGAATATCTGAATTATTGATACTGCCCATATTTCCCAGCTTTTTACTGCTCTCCTTTAAAGCTTGCATCAAAATATGCGATCAAAATAAAATTTTATTTTAATAAAATACGACAATCATTAAAAATAAATATTTTTTAGTAAAAATAATCAGAGAATTTTCCAAGTTGTAAATAATAATTTTATCTTGGTTCTACTTTTTCTTTTTCACTGTATTGGAAAACGTTTTAACATACTTAAACTTCAGGTATGAATTATGGGGGATATGCGCAAAGATTATGTTTCTGAGCGTTTTATGATTGTCTCTAAAAAAGATGACAAAATCATTGATCCAAAAAAATCTCCGTTTGCTCCTGGAAACGAATCCATGACAAATCCATCTGTTCTTTCACTAGTTGCAAAAGATGGCATGTTGCAACGTCTTCAAGACAGTGAGGATGAATATGTTGAAGGTTGGTCAATTAGAGTATTTGAAAATAAAAATCCTATAGTTTCAATTGATACTGAAAACTCTTACAGTGATAGACCACATTACAGTGAGCCAGCTTATGGTTATCATTACATTGTAGTTGCTTCCCCTAAAGAAAAAGACACCCTAGCTACAATCGATGCTGAGCAATGGTCAAACATACTAGTAGTCGTTCAAGACAGATTACGATGGCTCTATACTCAAAAGGGCGTAACATATGTTTCAATTTATGCTGATCAGGGCGAATTAGCTGGCAGTCAAAACCCACATCCTCATTTGAATGTCTTGACATTTTCAACCATCCCACCAATTATTGAAGAAGAGGCCGAGGCATCTTACAAAATTCTTAATGAAAAAGGGGTATGTCCAATGTGTCAAATTGTTAATGAAGAAATGGGTGGTCCCAGGCAAGTTCTTCAAACTGAAGGATTCATTGCATTTTGTCCTTGGGCACCATCATATCCATACGAGTTTTGTATCTCTCCAAAAAAACACACAACTAGTTTTTCTAAAATCACTCAAAAAGAAATCAATGATTTATCACTTATTTTACGAGCTACACTTGGTGGATTATCAAAAACAGTTAAAGACGTCTCATACAACATGGTATTTCATTTATCTCCTGAAAAGAAAAACAGCAGACAAATTCATTGGCATATTGAGATTTATCCAATAACTAAATCTTGGTCAGGTCTTGAGCGCGGTTATGGTATTTTCCTTAATGATTTGTCTCCAGAACAGGCAGCGGAAAAACTTGGTGCGTCTTGCAGAAAAGAATTGGCCAATTTGGTTGGCATTGTTTGAATAGTTTAATTATCAACTAGATTTTGTTAGTATCATGTCACTAGAAAAATGGGCTGCAATTGCAAGCGTTGGATTGTTTGCAATGTTTGTTGGAGAAATGATTTCAATTTATAATTTTATGACTGATATTCCTGCTAATTTTGAATTTGGTGTAGAATTTGAACCAAGTCCAAAAATTCTTCAGTTTATTTCTATTGGAGTAGCTCCTGCATCTATTCTAGCTGGGCTTTCATTTATTCTGTCAAAACGTTATGGTTCAAAACAAATTGGTGCCATGATACTAGGTGGTGGAATAATTTTGTTAATTGGAATGGCATACTGTTATACACTTTTAGATAAATTAGTTGATTCCTATGTGGTAGACTCTGTAGTTATTACCCCCCCACTTTTCATGGGCATTTCTATTCCTGTGATGATAGTTGGAATTATTCTAATAAAAACAAACAAGAAACGTCCAAAAAAAGAATATTTCTAGATATGATCAAATCTTAATGCATTTGCATTATGTTTAAAGCCTAATTTCTCATAAAATGGCTTTACCTCATCTGTACAATCCAAAATAGTCTTGTAGCATCCTTGGTCTTTTGCATACCTTAAAAGATAAATGATAATTTTTTCACCTATCCCTTTTCTTTGATATTTTTTATCCACTACAACATCTTCTATGTGGCCTACCTTGCCTCCATTGTGAATAAACTTGGTTTCTATTAGAAGTGTGGTTGCACCCACTATTTTTCCTTCTATTATTGCTACTGCAACAATGTGATCTGGATTTAAATTTATTTTATCAAATATCTTTTCCGCAGTTTTCTTATCTATGTTACTTGCTTGACGGAGTGAATCTAATGTCTGTAAAAACCCATTCCAAAGATCATCTTTTTGTAATTTTCTAACTGTTATGTCACTCATTTTTTTCTTATCATATGTTTCCTAGTTTTTGAAGATACTCTTGATTTGCCTTTTTATATGATGCTTTGTTCCCAATATCGACAAATCCTTTTTTTGAAACAACACTGCTAACTAGTTTCTTTTTTGCTATTGCTTTTTTAATTACATCATCCATTCCATACGGTATATTCTTTGGAATCATATCCATTATTCCTGGTTCCATTACATAGCAGCCCATATTGATATTTGCCTTGATCTCTGGTTTTTCATTCCATGCAATTACCTTATCTGTTTTAGTGGTTTCGATGACTCCGTATGGTAAATTTGTTTTGTATTCATACAAACTCATTGTAACAAATGATTTTTTCTTCTTATGTTGATTTATCATATTTCGCAAATTAAAATCAAATATGGAATCTCCATACATACAAACAAAAGTACCATCAATGAATTTCTCTGCTGTTTTCAGTT
>SCUP01000026.1 GCA_004297665.1 Nitrosarchaeum sp.
TCTAAAAGATGCAGTAGGATTTCTTGTAATCACAGTAGTAGAAAATAGTCCTGCAGCAAAAGCAGGCATACATGGATCTGATAAGACAGTTCAGATTGAAGGAGTAAATTATCCAATTGGAGGAGACATCATACTATCAGTAGATGGCAAACAAGTAAGAAAAATAGACGATATTTTGATTCATCTGCAAAGAGCAAAATCTGTTGGAGATGAAATGAATTTAGAGATTCTAAGAGACGGTAGAACAACAAACATCACAATTACCTTAGAAGAAAGACCAAATGGAAATTAAAGCAATACAAGCATAAATACTTCTAGGCAAGCAACACAACTATTGAACAAACTTGTGTTAAACTCTGAGAGTTTAAACAATGTTTTAGAAAACAAGATAATTTCCAGAGACGAAATAATACAAATCTATGAAAATTCAAAAAGCAATCCCGATGAGTTATTTTCAACAGCGCAAAACTTGAGAAAAAAATTCAAAGAAGATTCAGTTACATTTTCAAAAAAAGCATTTTTCAATATAGTAAATTTATGTAAAGACACATGTTCGTACTGCACATACAAGGCAGAACCTGGTGAGGAAAAAATATCTTTGATGTCAAAACAAGAAATAAAACAATTATTGAATATTGCAAAAAAATACAGATGCGTAGAAGCCTTGTTTGTAACAGGTGAGCAACCTGAACAAAGATATCAGGAGGCAAGAGATTGGCTAAAAACAAATGGATTCAAATCAACTGCGGAATATTTGATTCATGCATCAGAATTAGCAATAGAAAGTGGGTTATTTCCACACACTAATGCAGGAAACCTGAATAAAGAAGATCTAAAAGAATTGCAAAAAAGCAATGTATCAATGGGCATAATGTTAGAAAACATCAGCGAAAGACTCACAAAAAAAGGAATGCCACATTATTTGGCAGCAAGTAAGAAACCAAAAGCACGACTAGAAGTGCTAGAGAATGCAGGAAAATTGAGAATTCCAATGACAACTGGGATACTAGTAGGAATTGGAGAAACACCAATGGAAATCATAGATTCAATTTTGGCAATAAGAAAACTACATGAAAAATACGGCAATATTCAAGAAGTGATCATACAAAATTTTCAACCAAAACAAGATACTCTGATGAAAAATTTCCCTTCAGCCAATGAAAATTATTTCAAAATAGTTGTTGCATTAACAAGAATAATCATGCCAAAAATGAACATACAGATTCCTCCAAACTTATCTCCAAACTCATATCATAGTTTTCTATCAGTTGGAATTAATGATTGGGGTGGAGTTTCACCACTTACACCTGATTATGTAAATCCAGAGTTTTCTTGGCCAGAGATTAAAAAAATAGAACAAGACTCTAAAAATGCAGGATTTGAACTAAAATGCAGGTTTCCTGTTTATCCAGAATTTTTTTCATTTATTGGCAAAGAGTTAAGAAATAAGATGAAAAACATCGAAGATGAAGAAGGATTGGTAAAACAGGAGTATTGGAAATGAGCAACAACATAGAGTCACTGCTTAAAAATTCAGACTCTATTGTTTCTGAGATTTTAAACAAGGCACTATCAGACAAAGAGATATCAGCACAAGAAGGATTAAGACTATACAATACAACGGATATAGATTTTCATTTAGTAGGATTAGTAGCAGATGAAATTAGAAAAAGAAGAGTTGGAGATACTGTTACTTATGTTGTAAATAGAAACATCAATTTTACCAACGTCTGCATCAAACAGTGTGGTTTTTGCGCATTTAGTAGAGATTTCAGAGAGGAAGAAGGGTATTTTCTTCCAACAGATGAGATTGTAAGACGTGCAAAAGAAGCATATCAATTAGGCGCAACTGAGGTATGCATTCAAGCTGGACTTCCACCAGACATGGAAGGGGATTTGTATGAAAATATTTGCAGAGAAATTAAAAAAGAAATTCCAGATATTCACATTCATGGATTCTCACCAGAGGAAGTACTCTATGGAGCAACTAGATCAAAGACGACAATTAGAGAATATCTCAAAAGGCTCAAAGAATCAGGTGTAAACACTCTACCAGGAACTGCCGCAGAGATCCTAGATCAAAAACTAAGAGATAAAATTTCTCCAGGAAGAATAAGTGTGAAAGACTGGATAGAAGTAATCAAAACAGCTCACAGTCTTGGAATCAACACAACATCAACTATGATGTTTGGACACATTGAAACACCTGAAGACAGAGTAAATCATATTGCAAAAATCAGAGAAATTCAAAAAGAGACAAGAGGATTTACGGAATTTGTGCCACTCAATTTTATCCATAGTGAAGCTCCAATGTACAAACATCAATTGCATGACGGAATAAGACAAGGTGGTAGCGGTAATGACGTATTGCTAACACATGCAATTGCAAGAATTATGCTAAATAATTACATAGACAATATTCAAATGTCCTGGGTAAAAGAAGGACAGAAAATGTCACAATTATTGTTAATGTGGGGAGCAAATGATTTTGGAGGAACTTTAATCAATGAAAGTATTTCAACATCTGCAGGTTCCAATCACGGTCAATTGATAAGACCAAAAGAGATAAGAAGACTAGTAAGAGAAATTGGGAGAATACCTGCAGAAAGAAACACCAATTATAAAATATTGAAAAAATTTGATAACAATGAGGAACCCGATGATGAGTTGGATAAAATTTCAGACTCATCAAAATTTGGCTCATATGCAGAATTAATCAAAATTAACAAATTCAGATACAAAAATCCAAGGCAAGAGTAAATTGCCTGCCCTAAATAAGGCATAAAATCACTCAAAAAAATTGATAAAATAGAAAATACTAGAATTATAGGCACAAACCTAGGTGTAAAAAAACCATCTAGACGGATCAACAAAGCTTCAGGTTAACATTAATAAGGTAATGTACCGTACCATACGGTATGATGCGAGCAAGACTAACATACATACCTGTAGAAGTAGCAGACCAATTCGAAGATTTTATTATAAAACGAGATGTCCAGATACTAGATGCAGTAAAAGCAAGAACACGAGATTACAGTACATTATCTCTTCTGAAATTACTATACCAGCTTAGAGGAAATCCAATGACATTTTCTGATCTGTATTCAAAATCAAAAATAAGAATGAAAAAATCATTTCTAAATTATTTACATCTTTGTGTAAATTACAACTTTGTGCAAAAAGAAGCAATTGGATCAAATATGATCTATTCTATAACAGACAAAGGAAGAACCATGTTGAATCTGTTTATTCATAAAAGTAATTAGACAGAACAAATCGATGTAAAGAATGCAAGAAGCATTTCCAGAAGCAGAGGTATTTGAAATTAAAAAAACAAAACTCAACAGTCCAATAATATTTGCAGGATTTGTAGGTGCAGGTCTTGTAGGACCACTTGCAATTAGTCACATCATTGAAGAATTAAAAATGGAGGAGATAGGATTAATGAGATCAAAATATCTTCCACCATCAACTGTTTTTATGAAAGGCAGATTACGTCATCCTTTTAGATTTTATGCAAACAAGGAAGGTACAATATGTACAATAATTTGTGAAATAACATTAAGAATGGAAGGATTGTACTCACTTGTTTCAGCCATTTTAGATTGGGCAGATAAAAAAGGCTCAAAAGAAATTGTAATTTTAGATGGAATAGCAAGTGAAGAACATGATAATAAGGCATATTGTGCAGCAGGAGAAGATTTGATAAGAATGATGGCAGACAAAGACATCAGTATGATTTCACAGGGATTTATCACTGGAATTCCAGGAGGAATTTTAAATGAGTGTATTGTAAGAAAAATCCAAGGTATATCCCTACTTGCAAAAGCAAACAAAGCATCGCCAGATCCTGCAGCTGCATCGACACTAATAGAGGCACTAAATAGATTATATGATATGAAAATAGATACAGCAGATTTGGAAAAAGAAAAAGACAGAATCAATTCTGAATTTAGCGAATTATCTCAAAAATATGTTGAGCACAGAGAAGAGTTTGCTGGCATGTACATGTGAATCAAAAACTAGGCAAATTCTTTTATTCACAGCAAATACGCATGAAACTATGGGCTTAACCTACAAAAAGGCAGGCGTGGACATAGC
>SCUP01000208.1 GCA_004297665.1 Nitrosarchaeum sp.
ATATTCTCATCAACTATTACACTCAACTAGTAAGAGAACAAGTAGAAGTTGTAATGCCACGTCTTGGTGCTTTACTTGGCAGAAAGTAGAAAAGTTGTAGTGGTAGGAATACCTGGCGTTGGAAAAACCACTTTATTGCAAAAACTAGCTGAAATTTTAAAAAATCATAACAAAAGTGTTAGCGTTAATAGTTTTGGAAGTATCATGTTTGAAGTTGCAAAAGCAAATGGCATTAAAGATAGAGATGAACTAAGGAGGTTACCTTTATCTGAACAAAAAAATCTTCAAAAAATTGCTGCTGAAAAACTTGCAATGCTAAATGATGATGTGGTAATTATTGATACACATGCTTTTATTAATTCGCCTGAGGGATATTATCCTGGATTACCAGAGCATGTTTTGAAAATTCTTAAACCTTCCAACTTTGTGTCTGTTTCTGCAAAGCCTGAGGAAATTTACAATAGAAGAATGAAAGATGATACTCGAAATAGAGATCAAATCTCAATTGATAATATTAAAAAAGAATTAGACGTGCAATCTGGTATGATTTCGGCATGTGCTGTATTTTCAGGCTCTCCTGTAAAACATGTGCTTAATCTAGAAGGAAAGATTGATGAAGCAGTTGATAAAATAATTAAAGCGTTAGGACTGTAAGATGGATTTTAATTTTATCTTGTTATTTTTGGACTCTGTGTTTCTTGAGGGTGACGGTATCTTTGGATTTCTTGGCGGCGGTGGTGGACAAGCTGCATTAGGAAGTGATGATCCAGTTGTCAAAGGTCTAATTCTAACCGCATTTGCAGTAACTGGCTTTGGAATTTTATTAAATCTCTTTAATGCTGCAGTTAGAAAAAAAATGGTTGATCAAACAAAACTAAAACGAATAATGAAAGAGACACGTTCTTGGCAAAAGGAAAGAATGTCTGCAATGAGATCAAAAGATCAAACAAAGATAAATGAACTAAATAAAAAATCATCTTACATGAACAAAATGTCTATGGAAATGATGCAGATGAATATGAGACCTATGCTAATTACATTTGTTCCTTTAATTTTGATATTTTATCTTGTCTTACCTGTATTATTTTCACATATTGTAGCATTATCTCCAATTTCTCTTAACATAATTCCTGGCGACTTTTTCCATCTTACTTGTACTGCAGCGCAAGCAGCAGAGCCAGATGGTGTATGTGCTCAAAAAGAAAATGCTCTGTATCTTTGGGCTTGGTATTTTCTATCATCCATTGCGTTTAGTGGTATAATTATGAAACTAACCAAAACCTCAATGGATCTCAGTTGACCAAATCGATCGTAATTTCTGGTCCTCCGGCTGTGGGAAAAACAACTGTAGCTAAAGGATTAGCAGACGAATTTAATCTAACATATCTTAGTGGTGGCGATATTCTAAAAGAAATGGCAAACGAACAAGGATTTAATGTAGTTGGTGATGATTGGTGGGATACTGAAGATGGTATGAAATTTCTCAATCAAAGAGAAAATAATTCTGAATTTGATAAG
>SCUP01000209.1 GCA_004297665.1 Nitrosarchaeum sp.
CCACTTTATTGCGAGATACATCACTACGTTATTTCGAATTTCTATATCGTTAAAGTTTTTTAGAATTTTTATTGTCTCTTCTATTGCACTTAGAATATCTGTGGTGCTTACTTGTTTAATTGTTAATGGTATGTTAAATTCCTTTGAAACTCTTTGACAATATGTGAGATCACTTGCAACAAAGTCTTTTGCTATAATTGCAACTGTCTGTGGTTTTCGTTCTTTCAGAAAATATGCTATTATTGTGCTATCTAATCCTCCTGATAATGCTATTGTATTTGACTTGCATGACTCACATGATTCTTTTAACATTTGATACAATTTTTTGGAAATATTCTCCAATGTCTCAATTATATTTTTGAAACTAAAATAGGTTAGCCTAATGAATTGATTGATTTACACTTTAGGCAACTTTGCTTATTGCAAACTTTAAATCCTTTATCAAAACTTTGTGTGTTAATGTTACTTCCAGCAGAAATAGAATCAAAAACATTGATTCCTGCATTAAGAGCAATTCTTGCTAAAAAACTAGCAGAAGATCACAGTGTTCGTGAAGATGAAATCTCAAAAATGCTTGGTGTTACACAAGCAGCTGTAAGCAATTACATTCGTGGAACACGTGGTGATCCATCTTTGATTGCAAAACTTTTGGCAGAAAAACAAGTTTCTACTCTTATCGATGAACTAACTGATAATCTCTCATCTGATATGGCATATACTCCATCTAGTCTTTCAAAATTTATTGGTCTTTGTAATTACATCAAATCAAGTTTGTTAATTTGTGAAATTCATCATAATCTTGAATCAAACATTGATGAAAAAGTTTGCAAAGAATGCGAAAATATGCTTCTAAAAGGTCCTGGAAGCGTTTACTAGATTTTAAGTAAAATAATTTCAATATTTGAAGTCATTCTTCCAATGCCTGCCGCAGCTTCAGTATCAAGTTTTATTTTTTGAACTCTGGAATTACCATGTAACATCTTTTCTGTTATAATGTTTGCCACTGCAACTGCATTTGGAATTGAATTGCCGACTGCTCTGAGAATTACTTTCTTTTTATTTCCCAATATGGGCAGGAGCTCTATAGCTGATTGCATAACTGGGTCGTTTCGAATGTAAATTATGGTATCTTCAGATTTGTTGATCTGCTCTTGACCATATTCTTCCTTAATCTCTTCCATGAGCATTATTCAATAATTCGCAATTTTGTGTTCTATTAAGTTTTATCGACGATTGATTCACTTAATCAAAATAATCGATTGGTATGTTTTGATAATCTCCATTTGGGAGTACTCTTCTAATGGTGATTGGGATCACTCTTTGTTCTAATTCCTCCATTGCAATATCTAGTGATATTCTTGCAGTTTTTGGAATTGGAATAAATGGTGGTGCTCCTAGTGATAATTGTAATGCTCTTGCTCCCATAATTCTTGCTTTTTCAAATCTTGTTAATGTTGGTGGTCCGATTGTAATCTTGTTTTTTTCACAAGGAATCTCTATTGGTTCGTGTTCTTCAATTGTTTCTACAACCTCTCGTGCTTCAATCTCTTTAATTCTTTTTTCTAGTGCTTCTTGTTGTTTTTCAGTTAGTGGTTCTAACCCTTCATTTTTTTCAATTAATTTTCGATAAGTATCTAATGCTTTGTTTAAACCAGTGTTTACTTCTACATCTCCGTCAAAAATTTCCTCAGTTTCTGGAGCTTCTACATATTCTTCTGGCTCTTCTACAACTAGTTCAGCTTCGTTAGCATCAGACAAGTACACAATTTCTCTCAAAGCGTTATATAATCCAATAATTCCAAAGTACGAATTGAGCTTACCATCAGTCTCAAGAAAACAGATAATCTTGGAAATTAAAGGAAAAACAAAGATCCCATGTGATCTAAAACGACATTTGTCACCAAGAACTGTCGG
>SCUP01000375.1 GCA_004297665.1 Nitrosarchaeum sp.
CATTTCTGTTTTCCAGTTAAACAATTCAACTGGATATCGTATTTGTTCTTCAAGCCAAGCAGGTATTGGTTTGAACTGATCAGAGTATTGACTAACAAACATTTCAGTAAAGAAATCATCACCTGTTTTCAATAGTTGAATATCACCATCATAGCTATCAACTAGAGCAAATCCTACTAAACGAAGATATGGATTTCCAGAAGACCATGGTACATCATGAGTATCAAATCCAATTATCAAAGGAATCAACCAGTAAGAGTTTTCTCCATCAGTTACTGGAATAGAATCTAATTCTTTACCAAATACATCATATAGAAAATAAGGATACAAAGTTTTCATTCTGTCCTGAACATCTTTGTATCGCATTACATGGACTGATTCTGCAGGAAATGAAAGTAAAAAGTTTGGCTCAAAAGTCCAGCTAAGTGGTGGAGATACATCTAATCCTCCTTGACCATTATAAGATACTCCTCCTAATTCTGCACTGGTAGATCCTCTAGAGTTTGGATATGCTGACCAAGTTTGCTCAAAGAGGCCTCCTTCACCATAATAGATTTCTCGTTGTTTAAAGAATTCACCACTATCTACAATTTGACCATCTGTAGCCTCAAGTGTGAGGAATCCATTTGGAACATGAGTATATACAAGATGTTCATTATACCACCTATTTTCAAGACTAACTGAAGAAGGTAATACCGGTTTCATTGAGGCAGTCCAGTATAACGTATTGTTAAAACGAAGAATATCATTATCTTCAAAATCTACGTTTGGGATCAATCCAATTTCTGGTTTTAATTTAGCAAATGCTGCTTCCCAATCCCATACTCTAACTACATCAAGTACATCGCTGTTTTTATTTACATAATTTTTTATATTATTTGGAGATACAGATTGCAATTGTACTTCATGTGTGTTTTCTTTGATATCATCTAGTTGACCGATGTAACGATTGACACCAATTTGCTGAGCAGTGTAAGGTCCCAAGTACTCAATTTTTTTTGCATCTGCAATGCTGTTATTGACAGTTACCAATCCTCCAACAATAACTGCAATTGCAAGAACTGTTAGAATTCTAATGTATACATCTCTCTTAAACATATGAGTAAGAACACGTGCTCTTACTCTATCCACAATTGAAAAAGCTAAAAGAGCAAATCCAATTACAAGTGTACCACCTACGACATATCTTGTATTGCAATCAATCTGATCAGTAAAAAATAGATTAAAACCTAACCAGAGTACACCTACACCAATTATGGTTTCTATAGTTGAAACATAGTTGAGATATCTTGGTTTTCCACTTTTTGAATCTTGA
>SCUP01000210.1 GCA_004297665.1 Nitrosarchaeum sp.
CATATGTGATACCAATTCATTGTTTTTTGTGCCACAGTATTCCAATTACCATAAAAGAGTTCAAGTATTTTGCTTGATTACCAACTAGAAAATAGTGTTCATAATTAGGATCGCCGATTCTATAGTTTTTCCATAGTTGTTCCTTATTGGAAGGATATTTTCTCATCCACTCATATGCACCTCGTTCTAATAACTGCTGATCATGACCATTTTTTGCATGACAGTTTGAGCAAGTATATTTTATTCTTGGTTGAAATTCAAAATTAGAACTAGTCTTGTACAACGTATCTGAATCCAATGTTGCTTGAATGTTTGGATCATAGTCTTTTCTTTTTTCAAAATAGGGTTCAATGTTTTGAGGCTTAATTATTCCAAGACTTTCTTTTTTATCATTGAGTGATGAAATGCAATCTTTTTGATATTTTGTCAATAAAAGATCTATAATGTTTTTTGTGTTACGAGGTTTGACTTTATCAAAATGATGTATCTTTTTGAACAAGACATCAAACTCGTTTTTTGCACCTTGGATTTTCCAACTCTCTGATCTTTTATCACTAGTACTTTTTTCGACTGGAATCTTTAACATTTCCCATCGTTTAGGTCTAACATTAATTGGTACAGGATATAATCTGACTAAGCCCTGAGTTGGAGAATACCCCATCATACAGATACTTTTTCGTAAATCCCTATGCTCTTGAGGTACAGCATGTCCTAGCACAATGAAATCATCAATGTATTTTTTGTTTGGATCAGTATCGATGCTCATCCACTAATAATTAACACATTAAAAGAAAAAGGTTATGATAAAAAATCTAATTAATTAGTACTAAAATCACAAAATCATATAATGACAATAACTACAACGAAAGGACACAGACATCCAAAAGATATTGTTATTCATTACAACGGTAAAGCGATATCACCATACGAATTAATGCAAATTTTAATTTTATTTTGGAATAATGAAGATATTATTAGACCACCTCCAAATAAAGGCGCAAAAATGTTATTGGAGTTAATAGAAGAAGTGTTTGAAACCAGAGAATTAACAGACAATATTGTACGAAAATATCACCTTACCAAAAAAATTTAATTTAATTTTTAAAAGGAAATTTTTCTTCACATTTTTCACAAAACCAAAACATGTGTAAAGTTGGTTCATCTCTTGTTTCATAGATTTCTTTAGTATTTCCAATGAACAAATTACCTTTCTTGCACTTTGGGCATGTACGTTTCTTAACAAATGCACCTCTTAATGTAGCAAAAGATGTATGCCAATATTGAATTGCAAGGAATGTTTGTAACAAAAAAACACTGTTAAAATAAATCCATGAAAATTCATCAAGTGGTATTTGTTTTGGTTTAGTTTTGGAATCTAAATTTAAGACAACAATAGGGTGACCCTCTTCATTTTCTTGTAATTTAAAATTAAAATGCGCTATGGAATTTCGTATATCACGTAAATCACTTCGAATTTTGTCTTCTCTGTTTTTGAAATTTGTACTAACAGAAAAAATAAAATCTGCATCATATTTTTTGTCTAATTCGAATAATTCTAGAGATTTTTTGTATTGTGTAAAAATAGAATGGTGTACTACAGGAGTAGTGGTAATAAGCCCATAAAACATTGCATATACTTCAATGGTGCTTGGTTTGAATACATTTACAGAATTTTGGATGTTATTTATAACATCTCGAGCTAATTCAAATTTTTCTTCTCTTTCTTTTAGTGCTTTGAATGGCTCATATGATGCTTTAAGAGATTTTGATTTTGAAGTAAGTCTTGCCATTTCCACAAGAGAATTATAGAATTTCCTAGATTGATCCTCAATATCAGGATTCCAATCTAAAATGAGGGGGAAAATTTTGTTTTGTAATTGAAGAGTTTCTTCATACGTTAGAAACGGTTCTGTTGCATTTGCAATATCACTTTCAAGTTTCTTCAGATCATCAACCGCCTCTTGGTCTTTCAGATCTGGTCTGATACTCATAATGAAACTCATGTAATCGGCTACAAATCCAATCCAATTACTAACTAGTTTTCTTAATTCTAACCAATCCAATTTTTCATCTTTTGGAAACATGTCTTATATGGTCATCAATATCTTTAACAATTTTTTAACTCTTATCTGTTCTTGGATAGTCTGGATTGAACAATATGTAATGAAACAAGACTCTTTTTATCTTCTGGATGATTGTTTTGTGATTGTTGTTTTCATTTCAATTATACAGAATCTTTATTACTGAATTTGACGTATTGGATGATAATGGTAATTGAAAATTATGTATATTTTGGTGTACCATTGGCGGATATTACTTTACAATATGCTGAACAACTTGCTGTGGGTTTAACTGGAGCAGGAATTTTTGGACTTTTAAAAAAATCAGATTAACTCGGGAGGATCCATACTTTTTTAGGCATGCTTAAAACGAGTTAAAAATTCCAACCCCTTTTTGGTCAATTGAATTTCATAAACCATCCAAATCATAATCCCACTTGGATATACTCTATTTTTACTTCTTAGCATAATCAAATGTGATTCAGATAGGGATTTTGTAATATCATACCATGAACTCATGGGAATGTCTAATTTGCCTGCTATGTCGGTTAGTTCGTTTCCTTCTCCAATATATAACAAAAAATTATTGTCCACTAAATACTGTAAGAGATCTAATTTGTAATGATGGTATTTTCCCTTTCTCAAACTAAATCTTAACTAAATATTCAATTTATTTAAGATGTTGAAGTATCTTATGATGAAAATACTCCTGTTATTCCTTTTGATTAATTAAAAATTTGAAGCATCATCCTGAACAAATCTAAAAAGATAAGTGCCAATTCCTAATAGCAAAAAGTAAGAATGTCATACAATGTCAAAATCAATGAAATTACAAATCAATATGAAAAGGAAATTGGAGATCTATTTGATAGTCTAGGGTTTGATTTTATTGCAAAAAATATAGAATTATGGAAAGGAAATGAAAAAATTGGAGAAATTGATCTACTCTATACCTTTGGCAGATTTTTGTTTCTAATCGAAGTATCCACTGCAGGCGATGACAGAACTCAGAAAAAACTAACATTTTTCTCAAAATGGGAAAATCCAGAATTTATGGATCCTATAAAAAACGAGTTTGATTTATCAGGCAAAAAAATTGTTAAAATTTACTTTGATTATTCTAAAAATTCCTTCAAAGAAGAATCAGAAGTTGTAAATAATTCTATTAAAGGAAAAGAATTTGATTTAATTGGCTATAAAGAAGACATTGATTATTTCTTAAATTCTGCTAACAAAATAGGACAATGGGCAAGAAATGATTTTCTTGATTGGACAGGAATTGAGGATAAATTACAATACAAAGATACTGAAGCAATACAATACTATATTCAAGATTTACCAGTGTATTGTTTTGTTGAAAGTGTAGATGTTTTATTAAATTCATGTTACATATCTAGAAGAAGAAGAAATTCTCCAGATTTGGGATATCAAAGAACACTTGATAAAAAAAGAATATTAAACATTCAAAAAAATGTTCAAACAGATAAAGAAGGACTAAAATTTCCAAATTCTATTCTTATTCATTCTCCAAAACTTGCTGAAAAAATTTATTCAAAAGAAGAATGTCCAAAGACACTGACAATAAAATTTCCAACCCATTTCTGTTCTTGTAAAGTAATTGATGGTCAACATAGATTACTGGGATTTGCAAAATTAGATCCAAAAAAACTTGATCAACATTTTCTTACGGTAATAGCATTGCCCGAAATTGAAAATAAACAAGAATTCAAGACATTCATAGATATCAATTCAAATCACCAAAAAATGGATAATAATCTAATCCTTCGTTTAAAATCTGATTTTGAATGGAAAGAAGGAACCAAAGAGAGATTTGATCAAATTGGAGTCCATGTGGCAGACCGATTAAATGGCAAAATTTTAAAAAATAGAATTTTTTCAGGAACCGCCGATGAATCAAAAGGGGATAAAATCACTCTGGTTACATTTGTAAATGCCTTAAAAAACAATAAACAGATTTTATCCTCTGAAGATGAAACCTTTAAAAAAGTTTCAAAAATTTTTGCCAACATTGGAGAATCCATGCCTGAACAAATCAAGGTAGGTGGATTTTTTAATCAAAACCAAGGAATTCGCATTTTATTTAGACTTGTTCAATTATTTGAAAGAAATCAAAAGGCAGGAAAAATTTCTGTTAGTCAGAAGGATTTTTTTATGGATTTAAATCAAGTTTTAGACAAAAAATTCATACAAGAGCTTGGTGAATATTATGGAGGCGGAGGAGCTACATCTGCATCCAAACACATCATAGAAATGATAAAAGAAATTATTCCTCAGAAATATGACCGAATGCAGATAGATCTAAAAGGAATTTAAATCAAAATTCAAATCATATGAATAATACAAAGAATTTGATTATTGTAATTATTTTATAGAGTATTTCAATGATTTGAAGGAATTTTTTGTATTTACTCTGTTTCATAGAATAATGAAACCATATCACATATTGTTAAAAGAGACAACAAAAGATCACAACATGTATAATATTTTTTGAGTTTGAAAGAGTATTACAATACTGATTTAATCATACATTTTGTTTAATCTTGGTATGTACCAAATGTTTACTATTTAGACGGTCTATCTCATTTTTGTATTTGCTAAATCATTGTAAATTACATTATTACCTACATTTTCTAAGTTTATAAAATTCATTTAATTTATGAAAAAAGCAGTATTTGCATTAAAGAAATTAGTCGAACATAGAAAAGGTCTGATTTTGGCGTTTAGAGACAAAAATCAACCATGGCACAAGGGCAATCCTGATCTTCCATCTGAAATGGCTGAAGGATTGGCACAATTTCTTTCAGATGAAGTAAAATCTCTTGAAAAAATAATTCAGTCATTAGAGGGTAAAACAGATACTAAATGCAGGCATCCTAAAAAATATCTGGATAAATGTGACGATGTTTGGTATTGTATGAATTGTAATGAGGATTTGCCTCTAAAGGATTAACATTTGATTTTTCTATGTTTTATCATTAAATTTCAACTTACTTATATAGAAATGGATATATTTGTCCAAACTATAAATACTCTGCATACTATATACAGCATATGACACAACCCCAAACTGCATCATCTTTAATGAGATACAAAGATGCATTTCAATTTGCTCAGGAGCTTCCCCCTAGCCCCGTCTATAATGTAAAAGATGTTGCAAAATATGTCCATGAAAGAACAGTTCGCCGAAGAATAAAAAAATTGACAGAGATAGGATTGGCACAATATCACAGAGGACAATTCACCGTCAAAAAAGAAGTGGTTGCACAACCAATCAGTGTCTTGGAGAAATTGGTTCCATCATTTACCGCATTTATGAAAGCAAGAAGATTTGGCAAGTCATATAGAATGTCAGATGTAAATTTCATGATAAAGAATTTGCCAAAAAATGCAACAATAACATTAGATTATTCTGCTCATGAAATGACTGGCTTTCAGTCTGCTCAAGATCTTTATGTGTATGTTGATGACGTTGAAGAAACAGTTCAATTTTTAAAAAATAATGATTTCAGAGAAGGAACAAAAGGAAGTATCGTAATTCTTCCAAAGATAGGATCATTTGAGAATTTGACAGAACGAATTTTCCTTGATTGCATTGCCAAGGGTGGAAGGAACACCATGGATGCTATTGCAATTCAATTAAAACATGCAGGTAAAATTACTATTAAAGCTAGATTTACTACAGAAATGCTACTAAAAGTTCAGGAGGATTTACCGCTTGAATCCTTACATTGAGGAAGCAGTTTTAATTATAGAAGATTTAGGTGATGCAACTTTTGTTGGTGCAGTAGCTGTTTTATTACACACAAAAAAGAGTCGAGAATCCAAAGATCTTGATTTTGTTGTGGCAGAACAAATAACACGTGAGCAGTTTTTAAATTTAGAGTACAAATTCATAAATGAAAATGGAAAAGAAAGAATCTACACGCCTAGAAATTATAAAATTGACGTTTATGATTCACGCGACTTGAATGAAATTCCGTTAGAAAAAATTATTGAAACAAGAGCAACCATTCCAGTAGGCAAAAATAAAACGGTTAATGCAATTTGCTTAGAAGGATTAATTGTTGCAAAATACAGGGCAAAGAGAGACCAAGATCTATCGGATTTGAGCCTGATTGCAATGTATTGCTTCAAAAAGATAGATTGGAAATTATTGCAAACTTTTACCAAAAATGATATTGAGTTTAGACAGATTGCAGAAACTATGAAATTTTACAAAGAAAATCCAACATGATATTTTCAGAAGAAGGAAAAGCAGAACAGAACCAGATATAGCACATTTTCTAATTTTACGTAAATTAGCGCATGGAAAACCACTAACTAGGACTTCTTTTGAGCCTCCAAAACTTAAAGTGTTAGGATTTAAAAAAATTCCCAAATCGATTGCACATTTTTAATACAAAAATCAATCAATGTATTTTTTTCCAGGTTTATCTAATTTTGCCTCTACTTTTCTAATTACAGCGTATAAAGTAGGCAAGTTAAAAGATATAAGATCAGAAGGAAAAAACACATCTCCATATCCAGTACCTTCTCGTATTATCAAATTGTTTTTCTCCAAAACATCTATGCTATGTTTTATTGTCTTGTAATCTAAACTCAATTTTTTTGAAAGTTCTTGTGCATTAATAGGATTTTCAGTAATTGCACAAATTATTCGTAATCGAGTGTACCTTCCACCCATTCCAGTAAAAACTGACGAAAACAACTCATGCATGAATTTATCCACTTTGATGTCTTCATAATTTGCGACATCCTTGAAAATTTTATTCCTACACAAGGAATCAAAAGGCATTAAAAGTTATTCTTCTGCTTAGGATATAAAACTAATTTTTACTTGTTATTCTTTTTTCATCAAAAACACTCGATAGTCTAGTAATATCCCGTGGAAAAAACAAATCAACAAACCAATCAAGACCCACTCGGATTTTTTTCTCATTTGTAGGAAGAGTGGAAAGGTAGTATTGTTTCCAAATAAACCATGCAATAACTCCTCTAAATTCATGCCCCATTAGTAATGCAACACCATCCTTTTTGCCAATTTTAGCCATAGAGCCTTTTGTATCATAGATAAAATCATGCTGTACTCCCACTCCATTAATTTTGTTTTCAAGGTTTTTGGCAACTGTTTTTGCTTGCCTAATTGCATGCTGAGCTGTTGGGGGATACGGTAATCCACTTCGAGGATCTACTGAGAATACACAGTCTCCTAAAGCAAAAACTTCCGGATTGTCTTCAAGTCTGAGTTGTTTATTTACAACTAGTCTACCGGATTGGTGATGGGCAGTATCTATTTTTTGAATAACATTTTCAACAGTATTTCCACCAGCCCAGATCACAGTCATTGTTGAAATTTTTTCTCCGTTATTCAAGACTACAATATCTTTTGAAATATCCTCCAATCTGGTGTTTATGTAAACTGTAACTCCAGCTTTTTGCAAAGCCTGTTTAGCATATTCTCCAAGATTTCCAATTTCAGGTAGCACCTTATCACCTGCAGATACTAAAATTACTTTAATATTTTCATGGGATATATTTCGATAAAACTTTTTGGCTGATTCTCTAACAAAATCATTTAATTCACCAACAGTCTCTACTCCAGAAAAACCTCCACCTGCAACAACAAATGTCATTAATTTTTGCTGTAAGATAGAGTCTGTTTCTTGATCTGCGTCTTCTAGCATACTAATTATGTGATTCCTGATTTTTATTGCATCATCTAAACTCTTTATTGTAAATGAATTTTTTTCAATGTTTGAGTTTCCAAAAAAATTTGTCTTGCCCCCCATTGCCAAAACTAAATAATCATAGAAAAGTATTCTTTGAGATTCATCAGACATTCGTTGTATGGTAACTTGTTTTGAATTAAGTGAAATATCTATCACTTTAGCTTGATGAAATTGTGCTCTTTTACAGAATCTTCTTATTGGTGTTGCGATGTGTCTAGGCTCAATAGTTCCTGTAGCCATTTCTGGTAACATTGGAGTATGTAAGAAAAAATTTGATTCACTAACAAGTTCTATATTTACATCCACATTGTTTTCAAATGTTTTTTGAATTTTATTTAATACCCCCACTCCTGCATATCCTCCACCTAAAATCAAAATTTTTTTTAGATTGGGAGATGGATTTACATGGACATTTTCTTTATGATGTTCATATGTTCTAATATTTGAAAATTCAATATTACATACTTGACACAGATAATTTGCGCCTATTTTTCTTGTCAACAGTGAACTAATTATGCCTAAAGTCATACCCCACACAACATGCATAAACAATGAATTTAGCATCTGATTTAGAAAACCACGCTTCATTTCTTGGGCGATTTGAAGAGAACTCATATCTGGATTGATCTCAGATAATACCTCAATAGTGTTTGGACTTAAAAATATCTGAGACACTGGAATTGCAAATACTATAAAAACTACTATTCCTGAAATAACCCCATATGCTAATCCTTTAGGAATTCGAGAAATATTGAATCGCAATACCTTAAGCAAAAACATTCCAGTAACAATTCCAATTATGGTTGCAACAAAAAAGTGTAATGCCAAACCGATTTCAGGTTGTGAAGAATTTACAATCTTGGCTGCAACCAATAACCATACATTATAAGATGAATCACCAATCAGGTCTGAAAACATTATGGGTAAATGCATTGTAAATGCTCCAACAATAGATCCGACTACTACAAAAAACACTTCTTTTCTTAATGAAAAATTTACTATTGGATTGATGTGGTTAGTATTCATTATTTACATCCTTTATTATTGATTTATTTTTTAACTGGAGTTTCATTTGTTATGTCTATAACAATAATTATACAAAGCGTTAAAAGACTATTTCCAAATTGATTCAAAATTTAATCTAATCATAAAAATAACGAATCCAAAAACTTTTACATTGTTTTTTGTCTAAATATGTTCATTTAATATATGAATAATATGATACTTTTCAAATCAATGCTTATTTTTTGAAAAGTTGTTTTTGTTCAGATGCTTCAACTTGTTTTTCATAAGCATTGATTATCTCCAGCGCATTTCTGATCACATTTTCAAGTGTTTCAAACTCATTATCCATCTCTTCAAAAAATGGCTTAATGTCATCATTCGTATGTTTCATTCGTAACATACAAATACTATGGTAAAAATGACATATAACTAAATTCCCAAATTGATTCCAAATTTAATTCAATTTTATGAATAATTCCTAAGAATATGCCTATTTTTATCAAAAAACATCAATTTCTAGAAACAAGAAAATGAATTCCTGTAAATTTAAGAATTAATCACAATACAACAAAAAATATGATTTTTTTAGAGGAATAAAAAATAGGCGTAATCACAGGCGTAGTATTGGTTTTTATCGTATATACGTCATTTTTTCTGACGATAAATAGAAAATAATTACAAACAAAAATGGCAGTATCCACAAGACAATATGTTTGTCTGAAAATCGCATTGTTTTCATCGTGTGATTCCTTTTGCTGGTTTTTACTTTTGCCTCTTTGGAGACCATCTTTTTAAAAGCAGTGAGCTGCTTGTGACTGAAACAGAGCTTGCAGCCATTGCCAAACCTGCTAAAGCTGGGTAAAGCAAGCCAACACCTGCAACTGGTATGAGTATTGTATTATATGCAAATGCATAAAATAGATTTTGTTTTATTTTACCAACCGTTTTTTTGCTTATCTCTATGGCAGTTACTACACTGTTTAGATCATCTCTTAAAAGAATGACTTTACCAGCTTCTAATGCAACATCTGTACCACTTCCTATTGCGATACCAACATCGGATTGCATTATTGCTGCAGCGTCATTTATACCATCCCCAATCATTGCAACCTTTTTTCCATCTATCTGCAATTCTTTTATCACGTTGACTTTCTCAGATGGCATTACATTGGCAATCACTCTATCTATGGAAAGCTCATTAGCTATTGTAGCAGCTGTTTTTTTGTTATCTCCCGTAAGCATCACTACTTCTACTCCGTTGTCTTTTAATGCCATAATGGCAGACTTTGCACTTTGTTTTGGAGAATCAAGCAATGAAATCAATCCAATTAATTGACTGTTAAGGGCTACAAGTACGACAGTCTTTCCTTCTTGTTGGAATTGCGATATATGTTCTTTCACTGTGTTAATCGCAACTCCTTCTAATTCTAGCTGTTTTGGACTGCCAACAAGTATTGTGTTTCCGTTGTATGTTGCCCTAACACCTCTTCCAGGAATTGCAATAAAGTCTGTTGGGTTTTGTAGATCAAGATTTAATTCTCTTGCTTTTTTTACAATTGATTTTGCTAATGGATGTTCCGAATTTTTTTCAGCAATTGCCGCAAACTCTAAAAGTTTTTCTTTTGAATTAGATATAATATTACCATCTGTTAGAGTAATCTGTTTTAGGGATAGTAAATCAATTACTTGTGGATTTCCTTCAGTAAGAGTTCCAGTTTTGTCAAATACTGCAATCTTTATCTTGCTGAGCATCTCTAGGGCATCTCCGCCTTTAAAGATCACACCATGCTGAGCACCTTTCCCCATTCCCACCATCACTGCAGTTGGAGTTGCAAGACCAAGTGCACATGGACATGCAACAACTAGAATGGCCACTGCTGGAATTAATGCAGCTGCAATATGATGTTCTCCAGGTGGGGTAAGAAAATACCATGACACAAATGTTACAGTGGCAACAATTAGAACTATAATTGCAAAATATCCCGCAATCTTGTCAACAAGGCGTTGCATTGGTGGTTTTCTTCCCATTGCATCTTCAACAAGGTTCATTATCTGTGAGAGCATGGTATCGCTTCCAACCTTTTCAGCTCTTACCAAAAGAACCCCCTCCTTGTTTATTGTACTTCCAATCACTATGTCGCCTGGTTTCTTTTCTATTGGTATTGATTCACCAGTTATCATAGATTCATCAACTGCTGAGTGACCTTCAATTACTATGCTATCTACGGGAATTTTTTCACCAGGTTTTATGATCAAGATATCTCCAGGCTGGATTAACTCTATTGAAATTTCAGTTTCTGTTTCATTTTTTCTGATTCTTGCAGTCTTTGGTTGAAGTTCTAACATCTTTTTAATTATTGATGATGCCTTTCCCTTGGTCTTGTTTTCAAGATACTTGCCAAGAATTATGAAAGTTATCACAATGGAAGCTGCATCATAGTAGATGTTGTGCCAAGCAGGTGTTGGAAATGTGTTAAACACGCTAAATAGATATGCGGCGGTAGTTCCAGTAACAACCAGAGTATCCATATTTGCAGATTTCATTTTAGTTATTCTGTATGCTCCAATGTAGAACCTGCTTCCAGTAACAAACTGGACTATACTTGCACAAACAAAAATTATCAATGCTGCAATTCCGGTTCCTGCAAATGGAATGAATGAAAAAAATTCAGGATAACCAAGAAATATGAGAGGAATTGAAAACACAAGTCCGATGATAAATAATTTTTTTAGTTTCTTTGCTTCAGTTTCTTCTGATGTTACTATATCCTCTTCACTTAAAATTTGAAATCCTAATTTGTTAATTATTCTCCTAAGATCTGAAATTGAGAGCAAAGTAGAATTGTATTTAATGACAACTTGATTATTTCCATAATTGACAGATGCTTCTTTGACTCCCTCTATTTCCAGTAATCTCTTTTCTAATTTTTCTGAATCACTAGAATCAGTAATTCCTGTTATCTTTACTGAGAATTTTTCATAGACAGTAGAATAACCAATATCTTTTAACGCATTTTCAATTTTTTCTAGATCAATTAATGATGAATCAAACTCTAAAACAGCTTTTTCAGCCGCCAGATTTACCTCACATTTTTTTATGCCTTCAATATCTGACATGTGGTTTTGAATTGCAGTTATACAGCCAGCGCAGTGTATGCCTCCAATTTTAAGGGCAGTTTTTCTAATACCTGTATTCAGAGTGTTTACATCTTGTTTCAATCTAATTAATAATGATGAGATTCTGATAATTAATATGACATCTTTACAATTGTAAAATACAGTTGTTAAATAAGTGAAAAACCATATCTTAACATGGATCGTAGTCACAAACAAAAAACTGATCCAATGAAGCATTATCAAGTAGATGAAATTAGAATTTGTACGAGATGTGGATCAACTAACATCAAAATAGAAAGAGATACAATTTACTGCAATGATTGCAATGCAATTTTATGTTTTGAACACATAAACTAGAATACATTACAAACGACTAGCACATTACTTGATTAAATTGAAAAATTTATAGAACAAGTAATTTAAGCGCAAAAAGATGAGAATCTCCAAATGCAAATGTGTTTGCTCCTTTGGAATAATTGGCATGATTTTATGCACTACTCTCATAGGATTTAGCACTGTTGGAATGACAGATGCAACAATTTCAAATGTTGAACTAAGTAACATGAATACGATGTATGATAATTCGGATAATTTTGTTGATAAAATAATGAAATTCTTTGATGGTACAACAGGCATGACTATTCTTTTAGTTTCATTTGCCTCAATGCTTGTAGGTATGTGGTATCGAAAAAAGACAAGATTGATTCCAGTTGCTGCAATAGGTGCAGTTTTCATGTTTGCTGGAATGTATCACACACATACTCTTTGGCTGCAAATTCTCGGTACAATAATTATGGCATGTACCTACTTACCAATGTACAGTTTTAGAGTTAGCAAAACACTCAGGGTGTAATCATAACCAGTTTGAAATCTATTCCAAGTATTTGTCAAAGATATTTTTGAAAATCTCATACGGTTGGGCTCCCGTAATCTTTGTGTAGCCATTTTCTGAATTTCCAATAAATGCTGTAGGTGTTCCTGTAGAACCAAGATTTGTAGCCAAGGTGGTTAATTGTTGAACTCTTGACTCGTACTTTTTACTATCCAGACACAAGCTAAATTCTTCAACATCAAGGCCTAAATCTATGGCAAATATTTTTACATTTTCTGGCGTTCCCCATCCGGAATATTCCTTTCCTTGATTGGAATAAACATAATCATGATACTGATAATATTTTCCTTGTTCTTCTGCACACCATGCACCTTCAGCCAGTGTAAATGAATCAACTCCATTTACAACAAAATCTAAAAAGTAAAACTTTACTTTTCCAGTATCAATATACTCTTTTTTGATCTCTGGCTCTGTTTGATCAAAGAATCTTTTACAGAATGGGCACTGGTAATCCCCAAACTCCACTATACTAACCGGTGCTGACTCATCACCGATGAATCTTACAAAACTTGGCACTTCAAAGTTAATGCTTCCCTGTATTTTCTTTGAAGATTGGTAAGGGTCAGGCTGTGATTGAGGTTGGTTTGTTGGAGTTTGACTTGACGCCTTTTTTGAATCTTTGAGGATATCAGATGGAGTGTTAGTTTCGGATCCTAAAACATATCCTCCAAGAAATGCAGAGATGATTGCAATTGTTACAATGCCAATAATTAATTTATTAAAAGTGGATTTTTTTATAATTACATTTGTAGTGTTTGTTTTTTCTATATCATCTAGTTCCAAAAATCATTGTCTCCTTAATGATGATGCTTTTTATTTAGGATATTTATCTATGATACCTTACAACTGTAAAGTAATAATTGAGATTTTGATTTTCAATTAATCATCATATCTACAAATACTGATTTTGTTACCAATCCGTCTGTAGCACTAATGGCAAGTGTATAATTGCCTATTAGTGCAAAATTACTCTCAATTAGTAACCGTATTTTTTTTGAATCTTCAATCTCAGATGGTGAGATCGTGTCATTTGAAAATTTTGCTGTCATGTTGACTAGCCCCAAAGCAGGATCCATTGAACTTGAAACAACAAAGGAAATTGGTTTTTCAGATATTATATCTTGATTTTTGTGAATTGTAAAATCAATTATTACAGGTTCTCCAGCGGTATTCTTGGGAATGGTGATTTGACTGATATCTGTACTAATATCAAATGGAATTGAAATATTTCTGTCTATGACACCTATTTTATCAGTATTCCATTCCGAAAACCACACACTGTCTTGCATTGCCGTTAATCCTAGTGGATAAACTATAGTTCCATCATATGGCCTACTTGGTATCTCATATTCTAGCAAGGTCATATCTGTAGTGTTAAAAAATGCAATTTTGTTTCCCGTATGCTCATTTATCCACAGTCCATGGTTCTGTGATTCTTTTAGCCAAAATGGGAGGGTTGTTGCATTAAATAGATTGGTAGATGTTGGAAATTGTTTTACTTGAATTGTATCTAGATTATATTGTGAGATGGTACTTGTCCCGTGCTCAGTAAACCAAATTTTATTGTCTGTTACAAATATGTCTGTTGGAGAATGTACATCTGTCTTGTATTCATTTGATATTTCCAAGGTTTTCTCAATTGATATTGTATTCATATCATCAATTATTCTGAATCTAACTAGTTTGTTTCCCACGACTTCAGCTACCCAAACATTGCCATTTTCCAAAAATAACCCGCTTGGAAAGGAATCATTTCCAACTTCAAACTCTGTAATTTTATAATCTATTTCTAAATTAGACGGTATAATTTTTTGAATTACTCCTATGATATTGCCACCAAGCGTAGTAAACCAGATGTTGCCATTTTTCTCATCTAATTTCATCTGAAATGGTGCTGCGCTAGTCACATATGACGTAAATTTTTCATTAATAGGATCAAATCGCCAGAGTGGTTTTGAGCCAGATTGAGACAGCCAAATCATTTCATCTTTATCCTGAATTATTGCCCATCCCATAATGGAGCCTTTTGGCTTGAGTTCTTTATCCCCAATGAAATAAACAGAATCAATTTTGTCTAGTCTAGAGTCAAATTTGTAAAGATTTGAATCAGAACCCACAATCCAGATAAATTCTTTCTTGTCTGCTATGATTCCATTTGGCAAAGAACCCACTGGTAAATCATATTCATTAACGTATGGTGTATGGTTTTTTGTAACAGAATATGTTGATGTGCTTGTGTTATTTCTTTCAAAAAGATGAGTTTGACTAGAAACAAAAAACAACAATATTAAAACAAATGAAATTGCAAATATTGTGATTATTTTTATTTTTTTCAATTCCAATAATGATTATTATTTTGCATAGAAAATGTATGAATTTTTTAAAACAATTATTTTTCTACAGGATTTCCAATCATGTTGCCCCACTCAGTCCAAGAACCATCATAGTTTCGGACCTGAGGGTATCCCAGCAGATACTTTAGGACAAACCAACTGTGTGAGGATCTTTCACCAATTCTACAATAACAGATTACGTCCTTGTCAGGAGTTACATCCTTTGGAGTATAGTTTTGTTTCAACTCTTCATATGTCTTGAAAGTTCCATCTGCATCATTTACAGCAGTGGCCCATGGAATATTGTTTGCACCTGGGATGTGTCCTCCTCTTTGTGCATGTTCCATCGGATATTCTGGTGGTGCTGTTATCTCACCTGTAAATTCTTTTGGAGATCTTACATCAACTAGAACGGTGTCATTTTTGTCCAGTGCACGTTTAACATCAAAGAGATAAGCTCTAAGACCTTCATTTGGTGGCTCAGCAACATATGCGGTAGGCGTGACTTTGGGCTCTTCTATGGTGTATGGTTTTTTTTCCAGCTCCCACTTTTTTCTAGCCCCGTTCATTATTTTGATATTTTTGTGACCATAATATTTGAAGACCCAGAAAACAAATGCTGCAAACCAATTGTTAAAATCTCCATAAAGTACAACTTGGCTATCTTTGGTAATTCCATTTCTGTTCATAAGATCTTCAAACTGTCTTTTACTAATGATGTCTCGAGTTATAGGATCATTAATGTCGCGTTTCCACCAGATTAGTGTGGCTCCTTTAATGTGGCCTTTTCTGTATCCGTTTTCAGGATCATAGTCAACTTCAACAAGTTGTATTTTTTCAGATGGTGTATTTTTTGAAACCCATTCAGTATCTACTAAAACTTCGGGATTAGAATAATTCATAGAATAGATGTCATTTGTATTGTATTTTAATATGGTCGTTTACAATTGTAAGATAATTATTCTAAAACCGATGTGTCTACAAGTTTGAATGGCATCTAGTTCCAGCACCTTCTAAAAATTAATGTTACATTTGTAAAGATCTGTATTAAAATATGCATCTAGTTTTATTACCAAACATGTTTGAAAAACATTGTCCGATGTGTGGGATGGAAGTAAAAAAAGATACTGCAGTAAAAAGATTCGGAAAATATCTCTGCTCTGAGCATCATGCTGAGGAATTTGTAGTAAGAGAACAACAAAGACAAAATGAAGAGAGTCACAGAGATCGTCGTGGTGGTTGCTGTTAGTACAACGTGTAAACCAGAATCTGAAAAAACAGTGTATGCTATTAAAATAAAGTGATTGTGCTTGAAGAAAAAATTGATTATTGGGAGTCTCGTTGTAATGACACTCATGGAAATACTTTGGGACCAGTCTCAGTTTTTCTAGAAAAATAGGATGGCATGAACTTTTTATGATAAATAATGTAGAAAATCAGGTGGAAAAATAAGTTGAAAAATATCATAATTCAATTAACTGGATTGTTTTTCTTGTCCGTTGTTCTTTCTTCATTTTTATCATATGATGATGTCTTTGCACAAGAAATATCTGATAACGAATTTGTTACATATTATAAAAAAAGTAATTTCATTAAAGAAATATTCATTCCAATTGATGACTTTGGGTTGAGGGGAATTACAACAGATAAAAATGGTAATGCATGGATTTATCACTCAACACAAAATGCAAGTTCCATTTTCAAGTTTGACCCAGTCACTGAAAAATTCTCAAATTTTCAAATATTAAAAAAGACTAATACAAAAGATGTAATTGTTAATCTTTCTGGAGGGCATATAATTTATGATGAATCAAGAAATACAATATGGTTTACAGATGCAAGAACCAATTCCATATGTAAATTCAATATGGAAAATCAACAAATTGACACAATCGATATACCAACAGAAAATTCTGGGCCAATGGGACTAATTTTATCACCAGATAAATCAAAGATTTGGTTTACAGAACTAAGTTCAGATAAATTTGCAAGTCTGGATATAAAATCAAATGAAATTAAAGAATATAAAATCAAAGAAAATAGTGGACCTGTATTTCTTGCATTTGATGAAAAAGGTTCTTTATTGATAACTCTAGCTTATTCTAACAGTGTTTTAATTATTGATGTTGCAAACATGCAATCAGATACCTTTCCAAATATTTCTGAGATCAGCCTGCCAAAGCCAGACTTTTTTTCGCCTTTTGGAATTGCAATATTCGAAGACTCTAAAGGAGTGGAAAAATTGATTCTATCAGATCATGGTTCAAGTAGGGTAATTATTTCAGAATTAAATTCTAATTTGAAAACATATGGTTCGTTATGGACATCTCCAAATACACTATATCCGCAGACTCTTCCAAGCCAGATAGACGCTGATGAATCTGGAAATATCTATTTTGCACAACATGGTGGAAACAAGATCTCAAAAATTGACAAGTCAGGAATAACTACAGAATACGATGTTCCAACAGGTCCTCTCTCTACTGTAGTCTATCTTGATGCATCAAAAGATGGGAAAGTGTGGTTTACAGAAGTTTTGGCAAATAAAATAGGTTATTTGAATGCCAGTATTTCTGTTCCTTTTGATATACAAGTTGATAAAGAAAGAATTGACTTTACAGAAAAAGAGACATCAAAGCAAGTAAAAGTCACAATAAATAATCTGAGAAATGATAACGATGTTGCATCACTAGATAATATTGATATTTCACTAGTCGGCATGACCGATTCTGGATTGGGTGGTGTTTCTTTTACTGCCACTCCATCCACAATTGACTTGAATCAAGAAAATCAGGTAGAATCTATTTTAGATGTATCAGTTGACAAAAACACCAAACCCGGTACATATCAGGTAATGATTAAAGTCTCAGCATCAGAACAGATTGATAAAACTATGACAGTATCCAAACTTTATCCACTAACAATAAACATAGATTTACCAAAACAAATTCTACCTTCAACTATGGATAAAACTGACTCTGAATTTGCCATCAAAGATATGATACAAAACGCTGCAATAGTGGCGATAATAATACTGATATTATTACTTGGGTATAACAGAATCAAACTAGCAAGACAGAACAAAATTTCAAAGCAGTAATAGTCAAAATATTTTTAATTATTTCTGTGAGTTCATGATTGCCTTGATTCTTCGTTGATATTTGTCTTGAAAGAGAACTTTGCAGGAAGGACAGCAAAAAAATCTCTGAATGTTTGCCACTTTTAATATACTGGGTTTTTCAGCAATCTTTCTATCACAATAATCACATTTTATTTTTACATGTAAATTTGAATTGAGTTTTTTAGTTGCAGTTCCCTGTGGTTTAATATCAGTTTTAGAAAGATCTAATTTCATACCAAGTTTCTTCATATCCAATATGGGTGAAATTGATTTTATTATTCCCATGTTTATCAGTCTGTCATAACGTATCTGTACTGTAGGCGTGCTTACTTTGATTTCCCTTGAAATCTGTCTAAATGACTTTCTACCATCTTGAATTAGAGATTCAAGTATTGCAATATCTGTTTCATCCAGAGGAAACGACATAAATATCTTAAATAGAAACTATTATCTAAATTATGTATCTTACATTTGTAAACTGTATGCTTTATTTGAAGAATCAGACTTTGTATAGCAATGAAAGTGGATCCTGTTTGCAAAATGGAAGTGGAAGAAGGTGGTGTGACTTTAGAGTATAACGGAAATACATTCCATTTTTGCTGTCCATCATGTAAATCTGTTTTTGAAAAAAACCCAAGCAAATATCAAAAATAGTACTAACCCAAGATTCTCATTTTATTAGGTATTATCAGTCATAGCCAATTCAGAATTATTGGTACCTTCTAGAATCCAAGTATCTCCACCATCATTTGTCATATAGACACTTGAAGCCATTCCACTTGAGAGTTTTTCCATTGCTGTTGCATAAATTTCTCCATTTCGTCCTGGAGCAAAATTAAACACGGCTCCCGTCTTGGTAATCTGACCTTGTGTCTTTACCATAATTTCTCCACCTGTAATTGATTTGTAAATGACACCATTACCATCAAGTGACGAAAATACATAGATGGTTTTTCCATCTGATGCAAATCCTATTCCTGTAATTGTCCCTGTCTCAAGATTTGGATTAATTTTTTGCCATTGTTGTCCTTTGTCATCGCTGACATATAGCCCAGAAACTGTTCCTGCGTATACTCTATCTGGATTTAGTGGATCTGCTGCAAGTGAAACAATTCTATCTGGTGGTGTAAGTAATTTCCATGATGTACCTTCATCCAAAGTTACAAAGAGTTCAGAGCCTCCTCCGGGTGAACCATAAACGAGTCCATTTTGTGCTTTGCTAGCAGTCATTGCATGAAAGTCAACTGGTTTTTCTTTTACTTTGGAAATCATTGTCCATGAATTTCCATTGTCTGTACTAACCCTAAAACCGAGATTACCGTTCATTGCAGATGGATGCCCACTAGAATACATTATTCCTTCCTTTGAGCTGATAGAAAATCCCATAAGATCTGACTTGTCATTTCCTACTAGTTTCCATCCGTCTAATTCTTTTTTGAATAAACCATTGTGAGTTGCAAGATAAAGAGTGTCATCAGTTCCTGAAAGAAACATACCAACACCATGTACATCCATCCATGATCCTAGAAGTTTGGATTTTGGATCACTCGTATTGTCTTGCGAACTAGACGCATAACTTACAATAACTCCAATGACTACGATAGATATTATTCCAAGCAATACTTTTTTATTTTTTGATTTTGATGATCGTGATTTTTTCATCTAATCAATTCCAAGTTTGTGATATATTAAAGAACAGCAGTTTACAATTGTAAAGACTAGTTCTCATTTTGCAAGTACCTCATCAAGAACTGCTTGGAAAGATTGATAGGGTTTTGCTCCTGAAACTTTGGTATAACCTAGTTCATCATTTCCTATGAAAAAGCCAGGCGTTCCTTCAATGCCATATTTTTGTCCATCCTGATAATCATTATTTATCTCGTCAAGATATTTACTTGAATCCAAACAAGTTCCAAACTCCTCTTCGTTTAACTGTAATTCGTTAGCATATTGTTTGAACAAATTCATTGCTTGGATTAATTCAAGATCTTTCCATTGCCCCTGATTCTGGAATATTTTATCATGATATGGCCAGAACTTTTTTTGGTCGTCTGCACATTCTGCTGCAAGTGCGGCTGGCAATGCATTAGGATGTGTACTTTGGATTGGAAAATCTCTATAAACAAAATTTACTTTGCCTGTATCAATGTAATTTGTTTGAATGGGAGGAAGAGTGTCACTATGGAATCTTTTACAGAATGGGCACTGAAAATCTGAAAATTCTATTATGGTTATTGGAGCATTTGGATTTCCGATCATTGGATCATCGTCTATTGAAACCAAAATAGTTTGAGGTGATGTGGCTTGTTTATTTTCAGTTATGCCTAAAACATCTTCTGAATTACGAATGTAGATTTGTTCTGGCTCTATGCTGTTTACTCCAACAAAATAACCTCCAAAAAACGCAGAAATGATTGCAATTGCCACAATACTGATAATTAATTTATTAAAAGTAGATTTTTTAATAATTACATTAGCATTTGTTGTTTTTTCTATATCCTCTATTTCCAAAAATCATTATCTCCTTGATGATGTTTTTTATTTAGTATATTTATTTATGATACTTTACAATTGTAACATATCATATTGATATATAGAAAACACTATTAGAAAATGAAATGAAAATATTGATGATTGTACTAGTTACAATTATTGTGTCTACTAGCAGTACATTCTATCTATCTGCATATTCTGAATCTAATCAACCAATGATGTCTCAAAATAACATGGGCGGAATGGACATGTGCCAATCAATGATGAATAAAATTCCACAAGATGTCATAATAAAAACGACTTCAAGTCAGGTTGCAAAGATTATGGATTTGAATGCGATTTTGAGGTAGAAGGAGATGCTTCAAAAGTTATTGAGGAATTTGGAAAACATACCCTTGAAGAACATGGAATAGATTATGAGAAAGAATCTTTAATGCAATTTATACTGAGAAAAGGCTGACCCAAAAATATCTTAATTTCTTGAATGCTATGCAAATCCTGATGACTCCAGTAATCTTTTGCCAGAAGCGTAAAAAAACTAATCTTTATTTTTTAAAATTATTGGCTTACCTTCTCTTCAAATAATCAGACATTATCTTCTCTGCCATCTCTGTTACTTCATCATTTCTTGCAGCAAGACCATGTAATTTTCTTGTATTGCCCTTGTTTAACTCCAGGACAACTTTTTGCTGGAGCAATCACTCCTTTGCATTTTTGAGCAGTTTGAGGTGAGATGATTTTGGGCTTTTTGCCAAATTGTGTAGATACTGCTTGCGAAGCCTCTGATCAAAGGAGATGATCTTTTCGGCAATTCGTACTGCCTTGGACATATTTGGAATGATTCGATATAATTTAGTAACATCATCGCGAGAGATCTTTGGAACATATTCTTTTAATCTGTCAGGTACGGCTGCAAATCCAAGGTATTTTTTGAGAGTTTGTTGGGAGATTTCAAGGGACTGTACAGCCTTGTTTTCCCCACTGATTCAGTCAAGAATACGCAAGTAGATGTCATGTCCTTTGCGTTCATCTTGGTTCGATGAAAATTCTCAATTACTGATGCTGCCTTTGCATCATCTAGATCGTATTTCGTACTTTGAGTGAGTAACAGTACTGGTATTTTTTTTGCACACAGTCTTTTGAGTGCTTCATGTCATAAGTACTTGCTTTCAGATTGTAAGGATAAAAAAGAAAGAATACTGTTATTTACATGCAGGATATGAAAAAATTCAATCTGGATAAATTCGCCATTAATCCTGTTGGTCTACTTTATCATTGATGTTAAATGTAATTATAGAAGGATTTTTGAAACCATCCATCTTGTGAATTGAAAATGAAACTATCCCTATTGCAACAAGCATGAAAAGTGATGAATAGGTAGTCAGAAATATGCTTCCACTTAATGGCAACAAAAAACCAATAAATGAAAAACATGCAGGACAAACCCCCAATACAAATCCTAGTGTGCTACCCCCAAATCCAGTTTTAGCACCAGGTTTGCAATCAGTACACTTGTTTTTTGAATAAAGATACAATGAGATGAACATTCCAAACAATACCGAAAATATACCATATGGAATTGAGCTTAGAGGTTTATGAACAATATCTGCAAACCAAATATCAAATGCTAAAGAAGTGGTAATACCTTGAATTAAGGGTGTCAGAAAAAATATTCCAATAGATGCAGTTATTGCAATTACTAGTTTTTCTTTTGTTGCTTCAAATAGAATTATCTTTTGCAATCTATGCCCCCAAAAGAGAACCTAAAACAGGTTCAATAGTTGAATAGGGCAATGGTTTGAGATCAACCCATCTTATTATTCCGTCTTTGTCAAAGACATATTTTGTATCCAGAAATTGTACTTTATATGTTTCTGCCATCTTTATTCCCTTTGCCACATACCAATCATCATTACCATAACTATCTCGCCATTGAACAAATTGAGGATCTGATTCTTTATCATCTACAAATACAATCAAGACATTAAAGGCATCACCGCCTTTCTCATTATCAAATTTTGCCAAGTTTTGAGCACCAATCTGGCAAGGTGTACACCAAGTAGTTGTAAAAAAGACAAAGAGAGGCTTTCCTTGAAAACTTTGTTTGGAGATAAAACCCTTTTC
>SCUP01000211.1 GCA_004297665.1 Nitrosarchaeum sp.
CTATATTTTTCAGACCACATCAATTCAATCACTTTGGGAGTTTAGATTCAAACTCTGACCATTTGTTTGCTTTTTGTAATTGATTATACCAGTATTGATTATAGTGTTCAACAGTTAAAAACAAAAATTCTAAAAATTCTGTATGTGAAAATTCTTCAGGCAATAATTTAAGTGCTAAACGAGCATCTTGAAGATACAAATTGCTTTTTTCTAATGTTATTTCAAATCCTTTTTTGACATCATTTGATAATAAAGTGTAATACAATGGCCAAGAAGGTATTTTCACAAATCCATTTTTTATAGAATCTTCAATTTCATTTCCACATCCAACGCCTTCAGCAGCTCTTGCCATTCCCAGATAGAAAATTTCGCCAAGAGGTCTTTCTGCCAGAGCCATGTTTCTTCCGGCTGTTCCCATCACAGATCGATATTTTTTGTAAGATAGATTCATTTCTTCTTCTGTAATCTTGGTTGGTTTTGATTTTAATTTCTCATCAAGATATTGACCTATTCGTGCATCTTTGAATCCTTCTTCAAATTCTTTTAGAACCTCATCTCCACCTTTAGAAATTTTATCTCGAGCTAATTTCAAAATATATGGATTCATTAGTTTGTAATCATCAAGATATTCCAAGTCTTCATCTTTGTCTACAATTCTATCCATTGGTTCACTAAGATCAATCGCTAAAATATGACCTTCCACGATATCTTGTCTTAATTGAGGATCTTTTTTTCCAGTATAATTGGAAGCTCCGTCAAATAACGCATTAAATACAGGAAAAGTCATTTTTACAAAATTTGAATTTAAAATACGAAGCACTCTATCTTTAATTACGTCTAGACTTTCTAATTTTGACTTTATATTATTGATTTCAGATGCCTGAAGAATGATTTCAGTAGAACCTACTTCATTGCCAAATGCTTGTTGTGTTGAATTTGGAGAAAGATCAGATTTTATTTCATGTAAGAGATCTCGAGCAAATCTATCAGCAAAATTTGGAAACTCATTTTCTGTTTCTTCTTTGTATTGAGAAAATAATTTGTAACCTTTTGATTTGAATAATCCTTGTTTCATAATTTGTTTTCCAGGTTTTGTACTCATCAAAGATTCTTTGCTTACAACAGACTGATCTTTTCCACTCACATACAAAGAGCTACTTTATTGTTATTTATGCTTTCAAAACTAAAAAATTTCTTTCACTTAAATTACGAAGAATGAAAAAGAAAATGATGGAAGTTATTGAAATTCTTCGCGAGGTTTCAAAACAGATTTATGAAAATGTAAAAGATTTGGCAGGAACAGATGATGCTGCAGGAGATTTTGGGAGAGGTGCAGGTGGCGATATTTCACGCAATATTGACATTATTGCTGAAAAAACAGTACTAGATTATCTTAAAGAAATTAATTTTGATTGTGTTGTTTTAGGAGAAGAATGCGGTAGAGTGGAATTGTCTAAAAATCCTAAAGGATTTGTCATTATGGATGCAATTGATGGTTCTGCAAATGCTGTAAGAGGAGTTCCATTTTTCTGTAGTTCATTAGCATTTGCAACTGAAGATAAATTGAGTTCCATTACAGATGGGGTGATAACAAATCTATCAAATGGAGATATGTATTGGGCATCAAAAGGTAAGGGGGCATTTTTGAATGAGTTAAAAATTAAAGTTCATGATAAAGAACCAATTTACAAAATTATTGGAATAAACACTTCAGGTGCCACATCTGAATTAATGAAGAGATTACATCCAATATTTGAGCAACACAATCACATAAGACATTTTGGTGCAAATGCACTAGAAATGGCCTTGTTTGCAAGAGGATTAATGGATATTTTCATAGATTTAAGAGATAAAATCAGAATTCAAGATATTGCTGCAGGATACATAATAGTAAAGGAAGCGGGCGGGTTACTTTTAGATGCGGATTTGAATCCACTTGATGCAGATCTTAGTTACAAAACAAGAATTTCATTTATTGCAGCAGCAAATCAGAAAATCCTAGATGATGTTATTTCACAAATAAAAAAATAAAAACTATCTACTAGTAATTAATGTATGTTGAAAAAAATTAGTGAAAAAATTAAATTCTAAATAAAACAAATACAAATGATTCTGATTTTAGCTATCCGTATGATTCGTACTTAATTTCGTAACTTCCATCTTTACGTTTTTCTTCTTTTGTGACAAATCCTTTTGGTCCCAAGTATTCAATAACTCCATCAATTGTACCTTGATATCCACAGATGTAGACTTTGGTATTTGCAGTTGTTATTTCTTCTCCAACCATTTCTTCTAAGGGGGAAACACCATTTTTGTTGGGTTTGAAAAATGATTCTACTCTACCAACATGACCTGCCCAAGATCGGTTAAAGAATTCTTTTGGTCTACTAATGGCTGCTCGATATCTGAAATTCCATTGATCTTTTCCTCTTTCAATACTCTCGCTTTCCAAGTTTGTCAGTAATTCTTTGTAACTTAGCTCATCAACATAACTTGCGCCATGAAGAACAATAATCTCTCTTTTATCTCCAGTATCATGTAGATGTTTAGCAAAGGC
>SCUP01000376.1 GCA_004297665.1 Nitrosarchaeum sp.
CAAAGTGGAATTCAGCAAACATTTCAGTTTTAACTGAAACCAATAAAGAAGACGAGAGAGTACTTACAATAGAATCAACAGGAGCACTAAAACCAGAACAAATAATTCTTGCAGGAGTAGATGAGTTAAGTAATAGATTATCCGAGTTTAAAGAAATAATCGGTCAATTAAAAGAATAAACTAAGCATACACATTATATTTGGGTTTTAAGTCGGTTTATTCACATGACTAATCAAGTCGTCATACGCATGGCAAAAGATCTAAAAAAGGCATCTACTAAAAATGACGCCCCGATTTGGGCAAGATTAGCAGAATATGCATTAAAACCATCTATTGCAAGACGACATATCAATTTGAACAGAATAGGCCAACTAACAAAGGATGCCGATACGGTAGTTTTTCCAGGAAAAGTATTAGGAACTGGTGATATTGATCATAAAATTACACTTTGTTCATTTTCAATTTCAAATTCTGCAGCTACAAAGATTTTAGAAAAAGGAGGAAAGATAGTTAGTTTTTCAGATTTAATAACAAAACACCCAACTGGAAAAGGAGTAGTACTACTTGGCTAGTCAAGAAAATGTCATATCAATAGATAAACCAATTGTAGTAGATGCTACAGACCACATAGCGGGAAGACTATCATCAAATGTTGCTAAATTATTACTAAATGGAAACAGAGTATCAGTTGTAAATTGTGAAAAAATCATGATCAGTGGAACAAGAACAAACATAATTAGTCAATATAGAGGATTTTTAGAAGTTAGCAGTGTCATTCATCCAAGACATGGTCCAATACATCCAAGAAGACCAGATACTATAATGAAGAAAATGATCCGTGGAATGCTACCAAGAAAGAAACCTTCAGGATTATTAGCTCACAAAAGACTAAGAACATACATCGGTTCACCCAAAGAACTAAGTTCATTTGAAAAAATTCAATTCAAAGAAGCTAAGATTAGAAAAACTGCAGCAAACTATACAACAATTGGCGACATTGCAAAAATAATAGGGTGGACAGAATGACAACACCAAAAACAGAAATTTATTTTGCAACTAGGAAAACATCCAGCGCTCATGTATACATTACAAAAGGACAAGGAAAAATTAGAATAAACAACATACCTATTGAGATGATTCCACAAGAAACAGCTCGTGAGGTGATGTTAGCACCATTAGAAATTACAGGGGATTTGAGAGATAAGGTAGACATTTCTGTCAGAGTACGAGG
>SCUP01000027.1 GCA_004297665.1 Nitrosarchaeum sp.
ACAAATTTTCTAAATTCAAATTTATTTTGCTTTATTATAAAAATTATGTTGATTGAAAACTAGTAATTCAAAGTACCTTTCTATGTTTGATTAATGCATAAATTACTATCCAATATCCTGCATACCAAAACAAGTTCACAGGATGTCCTAAATCATACTGGTCAAATACTTCCAAATTATAATACCATGCATCTCCAATTGTATTGCCCAAAATACCTAACACCAGAAGAAGCCATGCCTTGCCAATGACTCCTTCTTTAAAAATAATTGCACCTATTATTGCAGCACTCAATGTTAATGATGAGGCATACACAAATATCGCACCATAATAGAAATCAAAATTTGGTTCAAAATCATCTGATCCAAATCCTGATAATATTGCATATGATATCAAAATACTAATTGGAAATACCGCTATCCATATTTTTGAAATTTTATTTAATTTGGGCGAAAAAAATCTTATGTTTATAATAATATGAGTCAGTATCAATGGATACTGTGCAAAAAAGAAAACATCTGCAATCGATGGATATGGATCTATATCTGGAATAAAAAGATCATATACAAAGTATGTTATTTCTCCTAAAAAAATTGCAAAAAAATCTAGTGATAAAGCTAAATATGCTTTTTGAAAAACTTTGGTTCCTTTGTATCTAAACGCAACAATAAATCCTATAATTGATGCTATGAGTGGGTTAAAAACTGAAAATATTGATACAATCATTTCTGCATCTTCAGGAACAATAACTACATTGATCATAACATGAAAAATAATTACTGATGTGATAATTCCTGCGAGTATTTTATAATTAAAAGGACTTTTGATCTTATCAGGTACTATTTCAGGCTGTGACAATGTCATTTTTATCAATTGTATGGTTTAATTCCAACTGGTTAACAAAATATCACTCTTGAATAGTCTTTTTTTAGGCTCGATTTTCATAAGATATGAATAATTACTTTTTGTACTGATAATTATGGTAATTTTTATTAATGCGTCTAGTTTTCAGATTTTTTATGCCAATAGAAGTCTTTGATGAATATAATCTGAGAAAACTTCCAGATGAAGAACGATTCACAATATGTGAGAAGACATTAAAAAATGAAAAAGATGAATCAAAACGTTGGGATGCAGTATGGTTGATAGGCGAATTAGCTGAAAACAAAGACGAGAGTGATCCCATGTTCAATAAAGTATCTGATGTAATTGAATGGGTTTTAAATAATGATGATAACGGAGTGGTAAAACATGAAGCATGTTTTCAAGTCGCTGCAAGAAACATGCGCCAAAAAATTCCGGCTTTGGTAAATACTGCACTACACAACAAAAGTGTATTGACTCAACACGAAGCGATTGAATCCCTTGGGTTAATGCGTGCGTTTGAAGCAGAACCGTTAATTCGAAAAGCATTGAATGATCCTAGTATTGATGTGAGAGAAACTGCAGAATTTGTTATTAAAAGATTTGCACGAATAAAAAATCGTGATGTTGTTTACAAACCATCTGCAATTCTATAATCTTCTGTTTTTTCTCAATTTTTAAGTGCTATTCGTATGTTACAAAGAATTGAAATTAGAATCTTTTTGGTTCAAAATTTTAAAACTATTTGGTTTTTCTGATATAGTTTTTTACATCCAATGTTGTTAGTGGTTGGGCCGTTTCCCATAATAGACTACAAAGACTGTGTATGTTACTTACCATTTCAGATGAATTTGTACACAAAGAAAAATCTGATTCTGAATTTGTAGACATTTGACTTGCAGTCGAAGAGTCTGACATTATCATTTGTTTGTCTTTTTGAACTATCATTCTTCCTTTTGATGGAAGCTTACAAATTTTAGTCTCAGATGCATTAAATCTTTTTACAAATGGAATTAGTTTAGGATCATCTAGTTCTACGAGTAATCTAACTTTGCCGCCTTTTTTTTCACAAATCATGATCTTTTCAGGTATTGCACTATGATACATTCTAGATATGTCTTCAAGTGTTGTTGAAATGTATATTATATCTGATGAATTTTCAATTAATTGCGCAATATCTGCATAAATGTTGTTTCTTCCCTGGACTACTCTGAATGTTGGGACATTTGTGCCCTGTTTTGTGGTAATCTCACTGTTAATTTTTTCAATAATTACCTCGCCGCCTTTTTTGATCCTGTTGACTTCGTCTTCTTTTTTTCGTAGTGCAAGTTTTAATGCATCTTGTGGGTCTGTTGCAATGCATAATTTTGGACTGGAAAGAGTGGTTGAAATAATATTTCTGCTCACTAGCTTGTCTACTGTTCTGTACATTCGTGCTCTGTCTATATCTAGTTCTTTTGCAAGTGCACTTGCTGTGATCGGTCCTGCTCTTAACAGATTAAGGTACACTTTGGCTTCTAATTCATCAAGATCTAATATCTCCTCCAATTCTGATGCTATGCCGCTTAATTGATCTTGATATGACATCATTTGTTTTCTCTCCTAACTAACTTGTTTACCATGAGGCAATTTTGTGTGATTGCATTTAGCATTTGCGCATAATTTCCTAGTTTATCCCATGTTACTTCAATCATCTTTCAATTACTGTTAAGATTCATGCAAACTAAAGGATCAGCGTGTTATGTGCTCAACTAACAACCTTATGTCTTTCTAATTTGTTGCATACAAATTATCTCATCTGTACATTACATTTGAATTAATTGTCACTAAAAATCTCTAAAATAATAATTATGACACATTAAATGCAATTACTGCCATGATGATCATTACAACAACATGTTTTGTTCCAGCAACATAAGACCCAGATCCAATTTTTCCAGCAGCTACTCCTCCAAAGACTGCCTCAATTATTGCCATGTTAAATAATGATGCTTCTAGTTTTGATACATCCATATCAGCTAATGAGCTAAATAATCCCTCTTTACCTTTACCGTTACCTGCTGCTAATAACCCATCTTGTACTTTTTCAATTTCTGTAAAGAAGCTTGTAGTTAGTAATACTGCAACTGCTAAAAATACTGCAAATGAAATGTAAATTGTATATGTATATGGTTGCAAAGCTGACTTTCTACTTTTTTCAATATTTTGCATCTCTGAAACATGTCTTTGAATCATCTCTAAATTTTCACTAACATCCCCTCCTATCTTCATAGCCATTTCAAGCAGGACTGTTACACGTCGTGATACTCTGGTTCCTGTTCTTTTTGCAAAATTCTCAAATGCCTCTTCAATTGGTGTGCCCCAACTGATATTTGCCTTGAGATTTTTTAATTCAGGAGTCAAAGCTCCTAGATTTCTTTCAGCTGCTTGTTCTATTGCTTTGATAAGATTTGAACCGCTTTGAACTGAACTTAATAATGCCAATAAAAACACGGGCATGTTTCTATCAATACTGTCTCTTCTTTGAACTTCTCTTAATTGATGAATTGTTAATGGAATAATTCCTACCATAATCCCAAAGATTATCCCAACATCTTTGATTGTAGTTGATCCTGTAAATTCTGATAACTTGAAACTGATCACAATTACACTAACTGATGCAATCAGTGAAAACATGATGGATTTTACTATCTCATTTTTTAGGATTGATTTTTTTGGTATGATCTCATTTGATGCAATCTCTTTTGGTTTTCTGCTTACTCTTTGCATGTTCTTTACCTCTTTGGCACCATTGTATCCATCATAACTAACATCAATATCCCACTTAATGGGACTACTGCAAATGTGAGAATATTCATCAATGTTAGTAAATCAAATCCGCCCAAACTTGGACTCATAATGCCCATTATTGATAACATGATTACTGCAAGTAAGGGGAAAACTATCAAAAGAATGGTATAAATTTCTGCAACTGATCCTAGTGATTCTGTAGTTTTTTGCAATAGCATCTTTTTTTCTTCTAGCTGAACTTTAGCTGTTGCGTTAAAGTATTCTTTCAAATCCCCTCCTGACTGTGATGTGATGATTGCTCCTTCTAATAATTCTGAATATGGTCCTGGTGGAGTTCTATTGATTAGGTCTTTTACTGCAGTAATTAGATCCATTCCAAGAATCTCAATGTTTCTTGTAATGAATCGTGCATCTTTTACAATATCTTCATCTGTTTCCTCTTTTGCTATGGATTTGAAAATTTCTTCTAATGATAAGCCGCTAGTAGCAAGCGTTGACATGTATCCAATAAAATGTGGAATCTCTTCTAACAATTTTGTTGATCTGTTTTTTACTCGTACGGGTGGAATTGTCTGAAGAATCACAAACGTCATTGCCATTAAAGCCATTCCTGTAACGGATGGAAGTAAATAACCTACGATTGCAGGCTGAATGTTGATAAACTGAGTTGCAATTAGGCCAATAATCACTCCACAAATTCCTGCAATCAAACTAAAGAAAACCATGCTTGAAACATATACTTCAAAAGGAATTGGCATCATTGCTTGTTTTATTGATTTTTCCATTGTTCTTAATTTTGGATATAAAAATTTTATATGATCATTTAGTAATTTGTAACTATACACATGAATGACCCCTACTGATTCCTCTTGTTTTTGTTTTGTTGCTGTCATCTTCATATTACATCTCTAATCTCTTTCTTTCATAGTATCTTTCAGGATCCGAATAATACTCCATAATATTGTTGGAAACTTCCTTATGATCACGTATGTCATTTTTTACCATCCATTCTAAAGCAAGTCGTCTTTTTGTTAATTCATAACTAATTTTTTCATCTGTTTCTCCATCACGTTCTTTGATTTTACTAAACACAACACTATCGCCCATAAATTCATGTCTATCCTCTCTTGGATTCCACTTGAATATCTCATGTGTTTTAATTTCTCCTGTTGTATGATCAATCCCGTCTATTTCTGAAACCTGAATTATTCTTCTAGCTGATTTGTCCCCTATTCTAATTTTTAGCTGCAATGTAATTAGATCAAGACTATTTGAAATCAAAGATTTTGGAACATCCATAGGAGATGATGTCAATCTAGTTAAAGTAGCATCTACTGAATCTGCATGTATTGATGAGAATCCACCATGGCCCGTTGCCATTGCTTGAAATAACGTGTATGCTTCTCTTCCCCTAGTTTCTCCCACAATTATGATGTCTGGTCTTTGTCTGAGGGCAGCTCTTAGCAGATCAAATTGATTAATTTCTCCAATTTGTGTATCTGTGAAACTCTGTCTTGAAACAGCTGGAATCCAATTTTCATGAGGCAAATTTAGTTCCTGTGTATCTTCTATGCTGACTACTTTTTGTCCTGGTCTGATAAATGTCGCCAATGCGTTTAGTGCAGTAGTTTTCCCACTTGCAGTACCGCCTGCAATAAGCATTGTTGCACGTTTTTCAGCAAGATACCACATGTATGCAGCGATATCTACTGACATTGTTCCGAATTTGATTAAATCTATCACCGTAATTGGGTCTGCTCGAAATCGTCTTATTGTAAACGTGCTTCCTCTTTTTGTAATTTCATGACCTAGTGTAAGATTAATTCTACTTCCGCCAGGTAATGAAGCATCAATAATCGGGTCTGCAATTGAAACATGTTTCCCACATATGTATGCCATTTTTCTTGCAAAATTATTTAGTTCTGCTTCTTTTTCATAAATTATATTTGTAGGAATTGATTCGTGTTCTCTATGCCACACATAAATTGGAATATTTGTTCCATCACAACTAATTTCCTCAATCATGTGATCTCTCATAAGTGGCTCAATTTTTCCAAGATAAATAAAATCGCGAACCGCAAAATAATTAATTTTTTCAATATTTTTTGGAGGAATTTTTAATCTATATTTTTTTATCATTGAAGCTATTTTATTTTTTAATCTTCGTTCTGCATCTTTTTTGGATTTAATTTCACCTAGTGATACTGAAAGCTCTGTGATTAACAGCTTTTTGATGATTTCAAAAGCATTTTGATCTCTCTCTGATAGCTCTGGTTCTATTACCTGATATCTTAATCCACCTTTTGCTGTGGGATCTTTTATTATTCCTGCATGAATTTCATTGTTATCCCAATCTAATTTTGATAATGTCATAAACTGAGGAATTCTATTTTCAGTTTCTTCATTTAATTTAGATATATTATCTGGAGAATTTTTATTTGATTTTAAAATACTTTTATTGTCGTATTGTATTTTTTGTAATAGTGAGATTTTATCTTTAAATATTCTTAGCCTCATTTTTAGATATTTTAACACCTATTGTATGTTTTAACACTTGTTCGTTCAATTGAACAACATTTTGCTTTTACTCTAGCTTAGACACATAATAGTAACCATGGTATGTGTTCTTCTCTTATGTTATGAGGTGTATAGTTAATGTTTGGACGAAAATCTAATAGTGATCAAAAATCCAAATCTGATGCTAAATTTCCACATATTGGTAGCCTTGCATCGATTTTGAAAAATGAGTCTGTTCCTGTACCAAATATCCTAGAATCTATTCTTAAGGTGAACTCTGAGCCTGATTTGCCAAAACCCTCCCCCAGTAAATCTGTGAATCTGATTCAGGAAGTTCAAAAATTTGATGATAAGACGATTAAACCATTTATTGATTATGCTGAAGGTAGTATCTTTTATCCTGTATTATCTAATATCGGGGAAAGACAGGATAACATCTCGTATTTGGATGATTTAGTCTCTGATGGTATTTTGGCTAAACACATTTATGAAAAATTAATTGTTTGTCCAATACATCCAACTATCTTTTCATCAAGTATGAGATTGTATTGTCCAAAATGTCATTCAATGAACGTTGAGAAATTAAATCTATTTGAACATAAAAAATGTGGCTATATTGCTGAAAGTAAAAATTTTAATTTTTCAAATATTGAACACTCTATTTGTCCTTCATGTTTAAAAGAAATTAAAAATTTTGAAAAAGAAATTCGTGTTCCTGCAATGTGGTATCAATGTGAAGATTGCATAGAAAAATTTGACAATGCTGTGATAAAGCTTCATTGTAGAAAACATGATCATGATTTTGATACAAATTCTGGAAAATTCATCACTACATTTTGTTATAAGCTAAAAAATTCTGATATCTCTAATATTTCTGATACCACTCAAATAAAAGATGAACTAGTAAAGTTACTACGTGGTTTTAATTTTACAGCTGAATTAAACTCGCTTGTAAAAGGAAAAAGTGGCAACACTCATGAAATCCCCATATTTGGCAAAAGTAAATCTACTGACGATTCTATTTTGATCTTTATCAAAAATCAATCTACTGGAGTAGATGAATCTGATATGAATTCTATTTTGATTCCAAAATTAGATATTGATCCAAAAAATACACTACTTGTTACTGTATCTGATGTAAAAGAGGGTGTTGAAAATATGGCAAAACACTATGGGATTAATTTGATTTATGACCCTGATTTTTCAAAAATAATTTCACGTGTTGAAGAATTTGTTTCTGCTTGGTATGTAAATAACGGTGGTCGTAAATGACATGTTTCTCTAATTCTCTAAAAAAAAGGCGTGCGATAAGTCAAGTTATGGGAAGCATTGTAATTTTGGGTGTTGTGACCTCCGTTGGTTCAGTAGTTTTGTTTAATGGCATGAATCAAATCAACGCATTTTCTTATGATTTGTCCTTTTATGATAAGCCAAAAAACGAGGCATACCGTGAAAAACTGATGTTTGAGCATGTACGATTTGAGCCTGGAACTGATCAAATTATTCTTTATCTTGCAAATATTGGAACCACTGAATCCACAATTGAAAGCATTACTGTAGTTAAGCTTGACACTCAAAATATTTTAGTTGATTGGGAAGAAGGTATGAGTTCTACTATTCAGATCAAAGAATCAAGTGATCCAATTATTTTGGATGCGAATCTTAATCCATTTACTTGGGATGATTCAACATATCGCACATCTGAATATAGAATATCTATAACTACATCTAAGGGTAATTTCTTTTCCACCATTGCTAGCCCATATAACACATAGGACTATCATGAACAATAATTTTAAATTCACTTCTCAATTGAAAAAAAAATCTAAACTCTGTAAACGAAGAGGTGTTGCAGATGTTATTTCAACTATATTGCTTATGGGATTAACCGTGACTGGTGCTACCACTCTGACTTATTTTGTAAATGATTCTTTTGTTTCTGGGAATTTAGCAACTGCATCATCATTGAATACTGCAACAAAATCTGTTCAGTTATTGGCATATGACACAAGAGACTCTACAACTTTGTTACAATTATCTAATCTTGATAATGAATTTGGTGATCAAAAATTATGTGGTGTTTCTTGTACTGGTGTTGGCCTATCTGATAAAATTCCGTCTAATGGTGGTTCTGAATTTGTTATGATCAAAATCAAAAATAATAGTATTAATTCAATTTTTTTGGAAAATATTCAATTAAATAACGTCTTACATGCATGGGACCCTCAAACGTCTGGTGTCACTTTGAATACCGTGCAAGATTTATCTTCAGGTGGTAGTTATCCTCACGATGGTAAATTTTCAATACTGCCAATTTCATCTACTATTCAATCTGCTAATAATGAAATCCAAAGTGGAAAAACAGTCAATCTTTTGATCAAACTGGGTCCTGATGATCCAGATATTTCATTAAACAAAGGAATTCGTGTTTTGCTAAATATTGGAAGCATGAATCCTGTAGAATTTTTAATTGAGAGTGGTAACGCACGATGACCATTAGTTCATTTTCTTCTAATTCCAGGCGTGGAATTTCATCTGTTGTTGGTGCGTTAATTTTTACTGTTTTGATGATTGCTGGTTTTTCTGCTATGAGCTTAGCACTTGATTCGCAATCAGATATTGTGAACACGCAACGAGTAGTATCTGATATTGAACTCAAAAAACAACAAGAGCAATTTGGAATTGCAGTTTTTACTGATGCAAATAATATCTTAAATGTTTCAGTTGATAACAAAGGTCAAAATCCAGTTGAAATTTCACGCGTGTGGATAACTAACAAAACTCTAGCAACTCAACCTGCAACTCCGTTTTCTGTTAATTCTAATGATGCATTTGTTCCAACCGGGTTTACCTCAAATGTCCTTTCTAGTCAACTCCTTTACATGATGCCTGATACTTATGATGTCAAAGTAATCTCTACACTGGGCACTGTAAAAATTGCTGAATTAACTGTAGGTTCTGGTTCTTCAACTAATGGATTAAGGGCTGAACTAATCACTGATCCCCCCGATGTAATCATTGGACAAAATGTCACTATTGCAATGGTTGTGACAAATACTGGATCGTCTACTATTGAAAATGTTGTACCTGGCTCAGTTACTGTTTCTCCGTCTCTTGCAGTACTTGCATCATCTTCCCCAATTCCTGCATCAGTTGATCTTACTCCTGGTGAATCTGTTTTATTTTCTTGGGATTATACCATATCTGGTGGTAGTGGAGACGATGTTACTTTTTCTAGTTATGCTAGTGGAATTGATATTGACGGTCCTGTTGTAATTAGTAATACTGTTTCTGATGTCAGCACATTACGACTGCCTACTGATGGAGGTAGCACGATCAATCCAGATATTGTTACTGATGATTTACTTGCAAGACCTCAACTGTTCTTTGTTATTCCCTCATCTCAAGGTGAATCTGAAAATGCTGAAGCATTGTGGGGCATAAATGTTGTAAATCCAATTAACGCTCCTATGGAGGTAAGTAAATTAATAATTACCGCATTTGCTCCCGGTGCTAACGCTAATAATGTAATTTTTGACAGAAGTGGGGGTGATTGTACATTTAATCCAGTGTCTCCTACGGTTGGTCCTGATACTGACTGGTCATGTCCATCTGAAAATGCTTTGATGTGGCAAGATAATCTAAACCCGATAATTATTCCAGCTAATTCCACCCGAGCATTTCTAACAAAAGTTGAACCTGGGAAACCAACTGGAAACATTGGTTTAGAATCTATACTTGTTCAAGGATCTGTTTTTACAACTTTGGGTTCATTTGGCAAATCTGGATACCAATCAACCATGTCTTCCGATACCACTTCAATAGTTAATGTGTATTTATCAAATCTAGCTGATTCTAGATCCAGTAGTGATATTCAATCTTCTAGAATAGGAATTTCACCTGATAGTATTCAAACTTTTAATATTGTTTTTGCGGATATGGATTCCTCTTCTACTACCGCAATAAATTCTGGCGCAAAATTAATCATTAATGTTCCGAAAGATTGGGAAGATGTTACAGTTACTGGAAACTCTGGTTTCGTTAGTACAACAGTTACAGAATTTGGTGATACATCACATCAGATAGTTGGAATTACTAGTGACTTATTGGGCAGTGCTACGAATCCTACTGATACTATTACATTTACTGCACGTGCTCCCAATTTAACATCGGATAAACTTTATGTCATGTATGTTTTAGCTCAAGGAACTACACTCAATGGATTTTCTATTGGTCCATTATCTGAAATTATTCTTAAAGTTGATGGTTAGATTTTTGTTCATTTTATCATACAAATGTACAATGTATTGAAATGTAGTGCATTTTGAACACAGATCCATTTAACATCTTTTTGTGTTTTACAAAAGCAAGAATGACATACATAACATCAAAACAACAAAAAATGACCTCAAGAAGAGCAGTTGCTCCAATCATTGCAACACTTCTTCTCGTTGCTATCGCAGTAGTAGGTGGAAGTATTATCTTTGTATTCTCACAAGGATTCTTTAGTGCTGCACAAGTAAGTGGCTCACCAACTATTGAATCTCTAAAGTTCACTGGATATGATGCAACAGATGGTACCACATTATCAAATCATGATGCTACCGTATTTGCAGCAGCAAATACCCCTAGTAACGGCCTTAATTCTGGTGAAAAAATTGCAGTATACCTGCAAAATAACAGTGTAAGCAAGTCAACATTAGGAGAGGTTAGGTTTGGCGGCGCAGTATATACTTACGTCCCTGGTACTGCAATTCTTGCTCCTGGTCAATATCAGATCCTTACAATAGGTCCATCTTCACTTCTAGGTACCACATCCGCTGAAATTCAACCTGGTCAACAAATAACAATAATCGTTGACCTTAGTGAAAATGTGAAGTCTGGTAGAGATGCACAATTCAAGCTGACCACATCTAATGGTGCTGTCTTCGTAGGAACTGTAATAGCAGGTCAACAAAGTGGATAACTCCACATTTTTTCCTTTTTTATGGTGAAACAAAAATGACTCCAAAAAAATCACTCTTCTTTCTTTTATCACTAATACTATTGCTGATTATGCCTTTACAGATTGCTTCTGCACAAAATCTTGAAGCGCTATCTGATTATTCAATAAAACTTGCAATATCCCCTTCTCGTATAGAAGAAGGTCCATCTGCACATTCTATAGGTTACCTCTATGTTCTAAGTAAAAGTGGAATTCCCATCACTTCTTCTAGAGATGTCTCAATTACATTAAGTTCTGATGATCCTCTGATAGCATCAGTTCCTGAAAAAATTATCTTAAAGGCAAATGAAGAATATGCATCATTTGATGTAACTACTGGAACTTTAACTGGTAATGCCGTTATCACTGCAACACTTGACTCAAAAACAACATTTCAAGAGATTCAGGTAGGTAATACTGAAACTCATCTCCCTGATGATTTGATTTTAGAATTGAATATTCCTACAAATGAAATGCATGTTAATTCTAAAATGCCTTTTTCTGTTTATTTGAAAACTTCTGATGGCTATGTGATTCGTGCACCTTTTGACATTGATGTTAATTTGGAATATGAAAAATCATTAGCCATTCCAAATTCTGATATGTTGACCATAAAAAAGGGTGAATATTATGCGTGGGGAACACTTGAAACCAATGAAAAAGTTGGAAATACATTTTTGCGTGCAATTCAAACC
>SCUP01000212.1 GCA_004297665.1 Nitrosarchaeum sp.
ACCTCCAAGAGGATCGGCTTTTTTATCAATACCAAGTTTTCTTCTCTTGTAAGTAGAGATTGCCCATCGTTGTCTTTTTCTTTTTGCAACTAAAACTCTACCAGCAAACAAGCCTAGGGGTGATTTTGTCATATCTTACATCTCCAATGTTGCTTTTTCAGGACTGTTAATTAGAACACTTGTAATATCAAAATATCGCTTTGCAAGCAATCTTGCTTTCTCAGCATTTCTTCCTTCTCTTCCCACAACAATACCTTTCTTTCTTGGATCTACCATAATTATTGCCTGTTTAGAACCATCTGCTCGTGTATTTATTTTTACTTCAGAAACCAGTTTAGAGTTAAGTAAATTTGTTAAAAATTTAGAAGGATCCTCATCAAATTCAACTAGTTCGACACTTTTCTTTACAATGTTTTGTAATGATTTGATATGAATCCCACCTTTTCCAATAGCTAATCCCATTTTGCCAGTATTTACTACAAAAATTACACGATCTTGTTTTTCATCTTCAACACAATCACGAGCGGTTGCACCTGTAACATTTTGAAAGAGAGACATCATACGCATTTGATCAGTTGTAAGTTTAATTGATTGTGTCATTAGAATTCCTTTTTATCTCCGAGCAAAATCTGTCTCATTTAAACTTTCATTTGATGTAATGTAATTATTCATTTTTTTCCTCAGCTTCTGTATCCTTAAGAATTGATTTGATGTTTGCATCACTCAGAGATGTAAATGAAATTGTTGAAATTCTGAATTGTAAGCCGCATAGTCTTCCTAATGCGACAGATGTTCCTTGAAAGTTAACTAAGGGTATCTTTTCTTTTTTTGCATCTAATTCAATTTTTGCAAACATTTCTTTTTGTACAGATTGAGACAATACAATTAGCTTGGAGTTTTTCATAGAGTTCAATACTTGTTTGGTGCCCATCATAATTTTATCTTCTTTAAGTGCATCCTTCAATATTTTTTCTAGTATCTTACTCATGTGTTATCCTTATTGTCGATCGTCTTTACAGGGCTTTATAGGTTTATTGAAATTTTACCTATAAAAAAAGTCAAAAACACACTCAATTGTGAAATCCAAAGAAAGATCCTAATGATGAAAATAGTTCTTCAAAAAAATTAGAAGGTTTTTTTGTTTGAGATTTTGAATTGTTTTCAATTAATTTTTCAGATGGAGTTTCTTTAGATAATGATTTGTGTTCTACAGATATTACTTGGTTTTCTAGAGGTAATTCAGATAAAACAGATTTGAGGTTTTTTCTTGCGGTATTATAATCAGGATTTTTTTGGAGAGCGTCATTATAAAGCAAAATAGAGTCATCATATTTTCCCATATTTGCAAGTGCATTTGCCTTGTTATTGATTGCAGGAATAAAATTAGAATCAATGTTAAGGGCTTGATCATAATAAAAAACAGATTCTGAAACATATCCAAGTTTACCAAGAGCCGAACCTTTGTTGGTGATAATCTCAACATTGTTTGGATCTTTAGTTAATGAATCATCAAAAATAATTAAAGCTTGATCAAAGTTACAAAGTCGGTATAGTGCAGGACCCATACCATCATAGTAAGAAATAGTATCAACAAGTTTACTCTGATCACATTCTAAATTGATCTGATTCAGTAGTTTACCTAGCTCTATATCCTCAACAGAAAGATTATCATATTTTTTAATTTTATTGTCTAATGATTTTTTATTTTGTTCAGGTATGATTTCGGGTGATTTAATATTGGACTTATTTTTTTCTGCTGCAGTTTTTGATTCATTATTATTAATTACGGGCTTGTTTTCAAGTTCCACTTTAGTATCAGATTCTTTGTAAAAATCAAAATTAGTTATTTTTTCAGTTTCTCCATAATGTGCTTTTATTGAATATGTTCCATCAGTTTTAAAATTAATGCCAGACTTTACAAGAAAATTTGTAGAAAATTTCAAATCAGAATCAATTTGTCCAAAATAGAATCCTGTTGGTGTTCCAAACGGATCATAAACACCGATTAATACATTGGGGGAATCAATGGTAGAAACAATACCAGTAATCATGACAAAATCATTGTCATGATATTGATTCTTGTCAGTGATTAATGAAATGATTTCAGGTGTTATTGATTCTGAGATAATGATTTCTGGCTCAGAATTATTTCCTGTTATAGTAAAAAATTCATTTTGAGTTATTTTACCATAATTTAGTTTGACTGTATATTCTCCAGATTTATCATAAAATGGAGAATCCAAGGGAATTATTTTTGAGAAAGTTCCATTGGAATCAAGGATTACATTATTTGCAGATAAGATTTTTCCGTCAGGATCATAAAGACTCAATGCAATCATAGGCATCTTAAAATCCAAAAGATGCCCAGAGATCACCATAGAATCACCAGTTTGATATTCTGGTTTATCAAATTCTATCAAAATTGAATCTGCAAAGCTTTGGGATGTAATAATTGGAAGCAAGACTATTACAGATAACAAAAGTCCAGTTTTGTATTCAAACACACGGCTAAAATTGTAATTTTGTATTTATTGATTATGTAGAAATCATATTTTTACTCATTTAACAGAGATTGATGTAGATAGAGATGGAGATAAAGGAGCC
>SCUP01000213.1 GCA_004297665.1 Nitrosarchaeum sp.
TTACAGATTAATTCAAGGCAATCTGTGCGGGGATCGCCTAGCTTGGTAGGGCGTGGGATTGCTAATCCCATGTCAGCAATGACTCGTGGGTTCAAATCCCTCTCCCCGCGCCATTGAAAAGTGTAGATAGTTAGGGTACAAGATTTTGCACTAATTCCTTCTAAAAATAGGCATAGGATCTGTTTTTCAAAAGAACATGTTGATGATATGATGTTGAAAATATATCTGAAAAATATCTATTAAAAAATATACTTGTGTTTATATTTTTTATAAATATAAAAAAATAGATTCTATAAATGATATATTGGTATTTTTTATAAATAGAATATTATATTTAATGATAAGATATGAAGAAATATAATAAAAATAAACAATATCCACAAATATACACACTAAACAATAGTTAAAATCAGTTATTTTATGCCTGCAAATAATTAATTTTTTTTAAATATATTCTATTTTTTCATTTATATTATTTAGAAGTAAAATATTGTATTTTTACTAGTTATATCCGAAATAGAATATTCTATTTTTTATTTATTAAAAAAATATAAACAAATTAAATATAAAATATAATTAAACTAGAATTAAATTTTCATTTACTAATTCACATGTATGATGCCTTGGAAGGGTCTTTTGCCCACATTTCATGCAAATTTCTTGAAACCGATCGTATTATCACAGAATCAATAATTCTTGAAAATGGTCTCATTGAACATGTTTTTGGAGATATGAGGCGTTTTAACTACGAGTATTTGATCAAAAAAATGATTCAAGATATTAAAGAACAAGTTGAGCATAATAAGAAATCACAAACTTATCAAAAACAATCACCGCAAATCAAAGAGCATAAAGGGTTTGGTACATATTTTTTCCCACCAATTGTGATTGGGAAAATGCTGAAACCAACTGTGAGTGAAATGGTAGAAGGAATAAAGAATATCGATTTTCCAACATTTGATAAAAAGGCATTTGATATAGAATTTGATCATATTCTTGTCATAATAGCCAAAGATGGTTATCTAGCGGTTTGTGTAGATGATCGAGAAAAATCCCTTGATATTTTGAATACTATTATGGCAACGTCTGTTTTGGAAGGATTAGAATCACAAACAGTACGAGAATACGAATTATCACAAATCGATTATGTGCCAGAAACAAGAAATATTACTGGTTTTTCTTATGATCAAAGAACTATTAGAAATGAATTATTTTATGGTGCACAGAAAGAAAAAATTCTAGAGCATAGGAGAAAAGAAATTGATGAAGACTATTTCAAAAAAATAATGGAAAAAGCATCTAAAATATTTGAAGACAAAGATATGGCAGAAGATCTTAGAATTTTATTGGAAGCTATAACTCATATGAAAGATAGCGAATTTCCTCAAGCATTTATCATGGGCTGGAAAATAATCGAAAAATACATCTCACAAAAATGGCACAAAAAACAAAATACTAATAAAAAAATCAAAACCCCTGACGTAGTGGTAATGATTAATGATCTCAAAGATGAATTACAAGAAAAATATTCCGATTTTACAGAATTAAGAAAAATCCGCAATAGCTATATGCATGGTAAAAAAACAGTCACACAAAAAGAGGCTCAAAAATGCGTAGATATTTCAAAAGAATTGGTATTGAAAAATTCAAATTTTCTTTGATCTAACATTCTAAAAATTATCTTGCCAAAGTTAGTTTTTCATTTTAGTTTCTCTTAATTTTCGCATTGCATACTCTATGGCATGTGAATAATTAGCGTATTCTCCATTCTTTATTTCGCCTTCCATCCAGTCAAAAAGATCAGATTGCATGGTGATGCTTAGTTTTCGTTTAGGCATGAAAGGTAGTATGGGAAAATATTATTAAGGACTAATGCGATAAATAAGGATAAGTCATGACTTATACTACAAATAAGAAGTTGGATGAATGCTCTGAAAAAATAGGAGAAGATAATCTGTCAGAAAACACACACGGTCGTTATCTTAGTCATTCCGAGATGGAGCAATTCAAGATGGATTGTCCTGTGTGCGGATTTACGGTCAATCTGTTAGAATTTTCAGGGCATCTCAAAGAAGACGTTGAGGAGATCAGGGCCAAGTACGAGCATGCCGACTAGACAAGAAGTATCGTTTTTGATGATTGATTGCTGGGAATGCAGAAAAAAAGTAAATGTATTGGAGTTTTCAAAGCATTTTGAAAAACACATAGAATAATTTTCAAATCATTTTACCGTATCATCCCAAAAAAACATCTGCCACAACCTGTTTTACTTTGCGCATATCAAATGGCTTGTAGATTACTGCTGTTGCGTTGTGCGAATCCAAAAGATCACATTCGTCCATGGTAAGATCCCCTGTGACAACAATAATTTTGGCATTTGGGTCTGTCTTTCTGATATTTTCTATGGCATAAAATCCGTTATATCTTGGCATTATCAAGTCCACAAAAATCAAATCAGGACAGTGTTTTTCATACAATTCAACTGCTTTCATGCCATCTGTACCTGTGGCAAGAACATCAAGCCCGATCAGCTTC
>SCUP01000214.1 GCA_004297665.1 Nitrosarchaeum sp.
CTTGTTAAATCAAAAGTTGGTGGAGTTGCGTAAACATCAGTATTTCCACTTACAAACAGAGATGGTACATTTCCTGAATGATCAAGATGTGCATGAGTGATAATAATTGCATCCAAATCTTTTGGCTTTACATGCAATGGATATTCTGGTGGTGTTCCACGCTTTCCAAATAATACTCCATAATCTAATAATAAATTTGTTCCATCACAATTCACCAAAAAACCTGAACGACCTACTTCGTTGGCAGCTCCTAAAACTTTAACCTCCAAGAAATAAATTGAATTTTTCTCTATGTTAAAACCTTCGTAGCATCGATCCGATCATTATGCATATAATAGAATCTACAAAAGCTTTAATTAGTGTAAGCTAAGACTCGATCGTCATGGGAAGAAGCTTCCAAGAATGGTTAAAACAACAAGATCAAGCAGTAGTTGCTAAAACACGTGCAGGCGACGAAGCAAACAAACCACTTCTTAACCAACTTAACTGGATCTGGGTTAACAATCTCATGAAACAGAGAGCAGACCTAAATCCATCTTCAGCTGAATTACTTGACTGGGTAACATCTGGTCAAATTGATGCAATGAGAAAATAAACGTGCTAAACACGTTATCTTTTTGTTTTTTATTATTTTACTAGTTTTTCTTCATGCACAACATTTTGTAATGTAAATGTGATAAATTGTATCTACGATCAATTTCATAACAGGGTTATGAATTTCGATTATGGTTTAAATAGGAACCAAGTATTGATGAAATTGTAATGCCAATAGCAATACTTCCAGACATTGATGAACAAAGATGTATCGGATGCGCACTATGTGTAGAAATCTGTACAACTCTTGGTCCAGATGTCCTTAGAGTAAAACCTGTTGAAGGCTGGAAGAGAGGTAAAGCATTTGTATTTTATCCAGAAAGATGTATTTCTGATGGTGCATGCATCGGTGTATGCCCAACAAAATCAATCTTTTGGATGAGACCAATGAATTACACAGCTGGACAACCAGTACCTCTTCACAAAAACGGTATCTTCATCAAAGGTTGGGCAGAAGACGCTGCACTATAATCAGTATCTTTTAGCACACACTTTTTTCTTATTTTTAATTAAACAATAGATTTTTTCTTTATTTCTTTTGGAAGAATCTTCATAAAGTATTTCAAAAATTCATCTGTCTTATCAAAATAAACTTCTAAAAATTGATTGTTTTGAAAAAACTTTGTCCATGTGTTCTTAAATGTTGGAAAGTCTTTTGGTTCAAAACTTAATCTTGAAGTTTCATGATGCGCTGCAGGAAAAATATCTGAAATTTCAAGTGGTATTAATCCCATATGTGGACTATATTGGCAAACTTGGATAGATTCAATATCTTTGAATTTTCGTTTTAGTGATGAATATTCATGCGACAAGTATGCTGGTTTTGTATTAGATTCCTTGGTTATGATCAAAGTTTTTTTCTTTGATTTGAACTTTCTAACAGTTTTATGATATGATTGAATCTCTGGACGATATTGATCCTCTTTTTCATATAGAAAAATTGCTTTTTCTTTGAATTTTGGAGTTCCTACTGCAAGATAATTGGAATTTTCAGTAAGAACCTCTATCATTTCAAATAATTTTGGATGTGCTCTTGCTTTTTTTAAGACATACTCCCATAATCGTCCTTCATGAATTGCTTGTTTTACCTTGTCAACTTCAATTTTTATTGCATGTAAATTATGTAATGCAATCTCATTAATTTTCTCAGTACTTTCCATTTGGCGCAATTCGTCAGGGGTATACTTTGAGCATATCTCACAATTGCATGGAAATACCGAAATATCTGAAAGATTTCGTGTACCATCATCAGTGATGTATCTTTCTTGTTTCGCATATAACATGTAAGAAGCAGAATCAAAAGTATCACAACCAAGGGTAACTGCAAATGGTATGGTTAATGGATGTCCTGCACCAAAAAGATGTAGTGGAATGGAGTGTGGTATTTGTTTTTTTGCAGCTATGATCATTTGTGCTAATAATTTGTATTCATATGACTCCATGAATTCTACTGGGCTTCCCAAAGCTAGCATCTTAAAACCCATGCCAACTAAACTTTTTGTTGATTTTGCTACAAGATCAAAATGTTCTCCGCCTTGAATTGGTCCAATCCATATTTGACCATTATTCTCACTGTCTTCAAGTGTTTTCTTTGATACTTTGAGAGTATGATTAACATATGATTCAGCTTTTTTCCATGCAAGTCCATAACCTGTAGGTTTGTCTAACGGAATTGCAAAATCTGTAAAAATTTTTTTTTCAAAATCTGCCATCTCTGAAGGTGATACTTTGACATCACCGTATTCTAAAACTTGATATCCTCCTGAATCAGTCATTATGGCTCCATCAAAATCTATTATTTTATGAATTCCATTTTTTTCAGCTTCATCACCGTAATTGTTTCTGGTGATGTATGCATTTGTAATTACTAAATCAAAACCCATCTCTTTTATTTTCTTGGATGGAATAGTTTGTTTTACAGGATGAATAACTGGCACATAAGCTGGTGTTTCTATTTTTCCATGATTAGTGTGTATTACCCCAATTCTTCCAGCCAAGTCACTTTTTAAAATTTCAAACAAGTTAATGCTTCTAAATAGGAGCGTTATTTAATCAATAAGCAAAAAATTTTTTCAAATCATTTTGTTTTGTTACTAAATCAAGCCAATCCACTTCTTCACTTATTCCTCTTCTGTTGATTATATCCAGTACTTTTTCTGTGACTTCTGAAATGCTTTTTCCTGTGACATCTACTTGGAATACCTTTGTTCCAAACTGATTTATTGCATCGTGTGCTATAATTCCTAAAATCTCGCTACCTGTATTTTCTCTAGTCTTTTCTTCAGTGTATCCTCTTTTTTTATAAACTGCAATCAAATCATATGGATTTCTTCGTAAAACGATCACTGTCTTTACTTTAACTGATGATAAAACATATGGTGCCAAATGCCCCACAATTAAACTAGGGCTTGTAATTTTTTCTTTAATTATTTTCTCTAATTCTGATATGTCTACATCATTTGTGTCTTCATTTTTCTCAAATAATCCTGCGTCTCTGGCAATACTGTTTATGTCATTAATTGGTAATTTTAGATGCTTTGAAATCTCTTTTGCTACTGTATGTTTTCCTACGCCTGGATTTCCAGTAATTACTATGGACATATTATAAAATCAACATGAACTAAATTAAACAATTTCTGCAATACTAATAAGTACAATCGAATTTTTGTGGGTATTGCAAATTGGCTTACTAGGAAAAGCAAATGTTGGAAAGTCTACATTTTTCTCAGCTTCAACTGAAACTCCTGTACCAATAGGTAATTTTCCATTTACTACAATCCAGCCAAACATTGGTGTTGCATATGTAAAAGCTGACTGTGCATGCAAACATTTTGGCATCAAGCATCAAAATCAATTATGTGTAAATGGAACTAGGTTCATACCAGTCAAGCTAATTGATGTTGCAGGATTAGTTCCCGGAGCACATGAAGGAAAAGGTTTGGGAAATCAATTTCTTGATGATGCAAGACAAGCCGAAGTCTTGATACATGTTGTTGATATTGCTGGTACAACTGACATTCAAGGACACTCTGTTCCAATAGGCACACATAACCCTCTTGAAGATGTTGAATTTGTTGAGTATGAATTTGATCAATGGTTTATAGACATACTTCGAAGAGAATGGGATAAGCTTACCAAAGAAATAGAACAAAAAAGAGCAAAATTAACTGATGGTATAACAAAAAGATTCACTGGTTTAGGAATCAAAGATTATCAAGTACAAGATGTATTACATAAACTAGAACTTACTTCAAAAAACCCAAAGGAATGGAATGATTCTGATATCCAAACTTTTGTTAAAGAATTAAGAAAAAACACAAAACCAATAATAATTGCAGCAAACAAGGCAGATCTTTGCAAAGATCTTGATATAATTAAAAAAATCACTGATACTATTGTAATTCCTTGCAGTGCTGAGACTGAATTGTTGTTACGAAAAGCTGCCAAAGCTGGTATTATAAATTATAAATCTGGAGATGAACAATTTTCTGTAGTGGAAAATAAAGAAATACTGCCACAACAACAAAAAGCGCTAGACTTGGTAAACACGATATTTTCAAAAATCCATTCAACTGGAATTCAAAAAATTTTAAACATTGCAGTATTTGATTTGTTAAAACTTATTGTTGTTTTTCCTGTAGAAGATGAGACAAAACTAACAAACAAAAATGGTGATATTTTACCTGATGCAAAATTGTTACCGCAAGATTCTACTGCAAAAGATTTGGCAAGTTTGATTCATGCAGATATTGCCAAGGGATTTCTACATGCAATTGACTGTAAAACAAAACAAAGGATCGGTGGTGATCACAAGCTAAAAAATGGCGATGTAATCAAAATTGTTTCAACATTAAGTAGAGGATAATATGATTGGTCTAGGCGTTGAAAGCACAGCTCATACCTTTTCTTGTGCAATATTGGAAAAAAAAGGAAAGCAAGGAAAAATTCTATCTGACGTGAGAAAAATTTATCGTCCTCCTGAAGGTGAGGGAATTCATCCAAGAGAGGCATCGCGTCATCATGTTGAAAATAGTGCTATTGTATTATCTGAATGTCTTCAAGAGGCTGGTGTTACAATCAAAGATCTTGATATTGTCTCATATGCCGCAGGACCAGGACTTGGTCCTTGTCTGAGAGTAGGAGCAGTAGTTGCACGTTCTCTGGCGTCTTATTACAATATTCCAATCTATCCTGTAAATCATGCAATTGGACATATTGAATTAGGAAAACTACTTACTGGCGCAAAAAATCCACTCGTTCTTCTAGTCTCTGGAGGACATACAATGTTACTTGCATTTCTAAATAAACAATGGCGAGTTTTTGGAGAAACTTTGGATATTACATTGGGTCAGCTACTTGATCAATTTGGAAGATCACTTGGATTTGCCTCTCCATGTGGAAAAAATATTGAAGACTTGGCTTTATCCACTTCTAATTATGTTCTACTGCCATATTCTGTAAAAGGAAATGATGTATCATTTTCTGGGTTGTTATCTGCAACAAAATCAATTGTACAAAAAAGTACAGCAGATGCATGCTTTTCATTACAAGAAACTGCGTTTGCAATGATTAGTGAGACAGTAGAACGAGCATTATCGTTTACTAGAAAAAAAGAATTGTTAATTGTCGGCGGTGTTGCTGCAAACAAAAGACTATCTGAAATGCTACAAGACGTTTGTAAAAGACATCATTGTAAATTTTTTGTAGCACCACAAAAATATGCTGGTGATTGTGGTAGCCAGATATGTTGGACAGGTTTATTAGAATCACAAGTAAAAAAAGGCGTTTCCCTAGAAGATACTTTTGTTACGCAATCATGGCGATTAGATTCAGTTAAAGTAGATTATTGATTTTTATGTTCCTTTATTGCATTTTCAATGTTTTTTAGCCAATCTTTAGTATTGAATACTCCAAATTTGTATGTCTGTTCACCTTCATTTGTTTTGGCAGTAAAACATACTTTTTTTATCAATCTTCCTTCTTTCCAAGCTTTGCTTACACTGTTTAGCGGAACATCAGCTACTGTATCCCCAAAACGTTTTGAAAAATCCATCATTCTTGATTGTGTCTTATCAAACGCTAGCCTTCTATTTGTTAGAGTTAATATCCCCGCACCAAGTTTGTCTTCGTTACAATCTTCTTGTTTCAGTCTTTTTTCTCCTTCTTCCATGATTAGCCTTTATCATATTCCTTAGGTTATAATTTTAATGAAATAATCAGAAACCCACTTAAATCTAGAAATTAAATCATATCAAATATGAGTAAAATTACAAATAATCCAAAATTCATCTACTTATTGCCAATCATGATAGGATTAGGTCTTATCTTTGGTACTGTTACTGCATATCTGCAACTATCTGATTATCAACAACAGCTATCACAATCGTATAAAGATGAAATTCATATAATCTTGAAAAAAATCATAGATAAAGAAGAAAATCGTTTACAAACAGTTAGCAATAGTATGATTGCTTTTTTTGAAAGTTCTAATGAAGTAACACCTGATGAGTTTGAAGTTTTTTCTGATAGAATCTTTGATTCAAATCCTGAACTAGTAAATGTTAGTATAATCGATAAAAATCAGATTATTCTCTATTCATATCCGCAATCTGAGATAACAGGAGAAAAATATGATATATTATTTCCATCTCATCCAACCCAAATCAATGGTATAAAAACAATGAATGTTGAATTTCCTATGAATGATCTTCGTGAACTAGTGATCTCTATACCATTCGATTATTTTATTTCTCATGATATGTTTACTAGTAACTATTTTAAACTGATCTTATTCAGCCCTATTGATAATAATCTGAAATTGTATCAAGTATTCAACAACAACGGAATGCTTGAAACCAATAACGTAGAATTCACACAAAAGGAATTAGAAAACACAGTCGAAATTAATGTTCAAACAGATCTGCATGGTCACACCATAAAAAATGATTATGTTCTAAAATACTTGATTTGGGATGGTGCATTTGAACCAAATAATCCTTTCAGTCTGTTCTTACTAATAATTGGATTTATTGCTTCAGGTATAGTTCCATTTATAATTTATAAAACAAATAATACTCTACGACAAAAAATACAAGAACGTTCTCAAATCCTCGAACAAAAAAACCTAGAACTTGAACAAATCAAAAAATCAAAAGATGAATTTGTGACAATGATCGTTCATGACTTGAAGAATCCTCTAGTACCCATTACATCACTTGCAGATATTCTACTTTCAAATGCATTTGGGGATTTGAATCCCAAACAGACAGATAGAATCAAAATGATCCAATCAAATGCCATGTATTTGCAGAACCTCATTCAGGATTTACTAGATTCACAAAAAGCAGAACTGGGTAAACTTCGTCTAAATCTGTCAAAAAATAACCTTTCAGAAATTATCCAAAATAGCATATCAAAACTCATGCCAGAGTTTGACATAAAAGAAATCACAATAGAAACAAGTGTTGCAAATAATGTTCAATGTGTTTGTGACAAAACACGTATAGAACAAGTATTATCCAATTTATTATTTAACTCACTAGATTTTGTCTCCGAAAAAATCGGAAAGATCTCAGTCTCATTAGAATCAAATAATCATACAGCTAAAATCACAATAAAAGATAATGGTATAGGTATACAAAAAGATCAATTAGACAAGTTGTTTGTAAAATTTTATCAGATCAAAAATAATGTGACACGAAAATATGGTGGTACTGGATTGGGACTTGTAGTAAGTAATGACATCATTATTCTACATGGGGGAAAAATATGGGTAGAATCTGATGGAATTGGGATGGGTTCTACATTTTTTATAGAATTACCACTAAAAGATCGTGATAAAACAAACATACCTAAAGAAAAATAATGTTTTGATAATAATTGATCATAATTTAGTCCAAAATAAACTCTAAATTATAACATTTCAATAACTATTTAATGAAATTGATAAAAAAGGGGGCCGAAGCTGATATCTATCTTACACAGTGGGATGGTTCACGGGCAATACTAAAAATCAGAAAGGCAAAAAAATACCGTAACCCAATTCTTGATGCAAAAATTAGAAAACAAAGAACAATTAAAGAATCTCAAATGATTTCAGAAGTAAAATCGTTTGGAATTCCAACACCACTTGTTTACTATGTTAATTTAAAAAAATCATCTATTATTATGCAAGAAATTCCAGGTAAATCCGTTCATGATTTGCCTGATTCAAAAATAATTGAGTTATCAACGGAAATTGGTAAACTTGTTGGGATGATGCACAAAAATGGCATAATGCATGGTGATCTGACCACATCAAATTTTATCTTGTATAAAAATAAAATCTATGTAATTGATTTTGGATTATCGCAAAAAACAATCAAATCTGAAGATCATGCAGTAGATTTGAGATTAATCAAAGAAATTCTAAACAGTGCACATGCCCAAATAATGAATTCCACTTGGAAAAACTTCCTATTTGGTTACAAATCTGTAGTTGGTCCCACAAATTATACCAAAATTACAAACTTGGTATCTGTCATTGAAAGTAGAGGACGATATGCTACAGTCATTTGATCTCTTTTTTGTCTCTTCAAATTATCACAAATATCAAGAAGCAAAAAAAATTTTACGCTCTTTTGGCATTAATCTCAAATTTTTCAAATATGAACTTGAAGAAATTCA
>SCUP01000215.1 GCA_004297665.1 Nitrosarchaeum sp.
TTCATAGCGCTAATGGTAGATTCCGCATTATAAGATACTGTTATTTTCATCCAGGCTGTTTAGCTCTTTTGTAATTTTAGAATGTGTTTTGATAAGTAATTCTATCTCATTTTGTAATTGAGGAGAATTCCATTTAGAGTTAACTAGCAAAGTCAATTTTGTAATAATACTCCACTGAACATTATTTTGTTGATCAATTAATTCAAGGAATCGTTTTCCTTTTTCATCTTCGGACATAATTTTTTAATATTTTACAATCATAAAAAGATAACATGGAATAAATATTTAGTTTAATTCAAATGAAATTAATTTATCATTTAATTGTAAATCAAAATTATTTCAGTGTTAATAATCATATAATTTTATTAGTAGATAAAATTCATAGAGAGTATTGAAATGTAGCATATCAGAGTGTAAGATTGGAGCCAATCAATCAGTGAAAATAGGATTCAAAGAAACTAGAAACTTATGTGAATATCATTATAATTTATTTATGAATAAGGAGGAAAAATACGCACCAAATTTTAGCAAGGCATCAAAATTTAAAGAAAAATAGGCAATTATGATTTACATATTCTGAAATAATTGAAAACTTTAACATCTACTATTTTTAATCTATTTTATGGCTATAAAGAAAAAAACTAGTCCAAAAAAGAAGCATGTAAAGGAATTAGTTTCTAAACCAACAAAACAAACAAAATCTTCATCAAATAAACCAGAATTTGAAAAGGCGTGGAAAGAATACAATTCTGCTCTAAGTGTATGGAAAGAATCACTTGCACAATGGCAAAAAGCGACAAATGATACATTGATGACATATCATGATGCATGTCAAAGAGCTTTAGAATCAGATACTGAACTCTTGAAAAAAGTTAGTTCAAGTTGGGAAAATACATGGCAAGAAATAGGCCCCGAATACATAAAACAACAAACAAAAATGATTGAAAATATCTTTAAAGAAACTAACATAGAATCAATCAAAAAATTCAATGAACAATGGGAAAAATTTCTAAAAACTTCTGGTGATGATTCAATTAAAGCATATCAAGAAGCCATAAAACAATTCAATCAAACTTGGCAAACAAGTCATGAATAACTTTAATATTTTTAAATTATTATAAATAAAAATTCAATGTTTGTATTTTTAAGATCATTTCATAGTGATTGGTTCATTTGAAAAGGAAATAGCAGATAAAACATCATTCAGATCAAATGGTTTTATAAGAAATGCAAGAACACCTAAACGTGTACAATCTTCAAAAATTTTCATATCATCATTGCCAGTTATAACTATAATTTTAGAAGTAGGATCTTGAAACCGAATTTTTTTTAAAACACTTAATCCATCAAGTTTAGGTATTGTCAAATCTAAGAATACAAGTTCAGGTTTTTCAGAATGATATTTCTCAATTGCTTCAATACCATCACTTGCTTCAGCTACAACATTATGATTATGTATTAAAAGAAAATCCTTTATTGCTAAACGTAATTCTTCAGAATCATCTACAATCATTATTCTAGTCATGCGTAAGAATACCCATGGATTGATTTAGGTGCTTGAATGTATCAAAGAATACTTACACTTAATCTAGGCACAAAAAATAGGGTTATAATTGGTTTTATTAAATTCATTTCCATATGGAAATATCAATTGAACCATGGAAGAAACTAGTAATTCACGAAGTCATAGAATACAAGTTCGACGATTGGGTAAAACAAATTGCATTTAGCACTAGATCATCAGGGGGTGCAATTCCAACTATGCAATGGACAAATGGTGTTGTTTTTTCTCCTTCTAATTTTCCAACAACAAATGTTACAGTAGAAGAACAATTGAAAGGAATACTTCATTGGTCATCAGTATCTTTTGCAATAAAAGAAAAATTTGAGAAGCAAATAGTAATAGAAAATGCCACAATAAACCTTGTTGATGTTAGTGTAAATGAAATTTTTAAAGAACTTGCACAAAATTTAAAGAAGCAGTCAAAATTTGCAATCAGTTCTGATAAAGAATAATGAAGAGGGAAAATTATAGAAATGATAACGTAGAGATTATTTTGGAAATAGATATTCTAGATTTTGTTAATCATTATATTATTACAAATAGTAAAAGAAAAGTTTTCTGATAATTTATCACATTATCTTAGGCCACATTTTATTCCATGTTTCTGCAAATTTTTTCATCATTTCACCATAGGCTTTCATGTGTTCCATCCCAGATGAATTCAGAGTCTTTTGCCAATTTTCTACAAATTGTTTGAAAGTTAATGCATTAGCTTCATTAAGTGATTTTTGCCAAGCATCTCCAAATTCTTTAAATGATTTCATTCCAGCATCACTAAGCGATTTTTGCCAATTTTCACCAAATAACTTCATAGTGTCAACACTAGATTCCTTGGTGGCTTTTTCCCATACCTCATTAAATTTGGTTTGCATGTCATTAGTTGCATTTTGAATTTGCTCAAATACAGTTTTCCAGTTTTCAAGTGATTTTGAATATTCTTGCCAAAGAGAATCCCACTCATTTGATTTTTCTTCTGAGGTCACAATTAGCAATAATTTTTGAGACTCTTAAACTGTTCCATAAAAATCAGTTATTAGATTTTTTATGGTATGCTAATCTTGCTATTTGAAATAATTTTCTAGTTTAATTTTGTTTATTTTTGGGATTTTTGCTAATTCAAATCCCTCTGAGGGTTTTAAAAAAGATCTTGTTGCATCTATACCAATTTTTGCAGTCTTCAAGTTCTTTTGATCACTAGAAGGATCGAGACTAGAACCTCGCACATTTGTTATTATTATCAAATCTTTATCAGCTTGAAATCTTGTTGCCATTGCATATTCAACAGATTCTGCATTATTAGGATCAATGTCTTCATCTACAATAGTGACTTGTTTTAATGAACGGTGTAACTCGAATGTTTTTTTAATTATTTTTTTTGGATCAGAGTTGGTTTTCTTTTTTATCTGAACTACTGCATGTAACCAATTACATCCACCATTTGTCATTGATACATGTTTAGTTTGAGGAAATGCTTTTTTCAATTCTCCATTTAATTTTGATTCAATTGGCATTCCCATTAATAACCGGTGTTCCGAAAACCCAGAAAGAATATCATGGAAAATTGGATTATTTCTATAATACAAAGATTCTAACTCAAAAATTGGTTGTGATCTATGATGATCATAAGTTTGAAGCATTTCTACCATCCATTCTGGATGAGTTTTATCTTGTAGAATTTTTCCTTCCATTACAATTTCAGTTCCGGAAGGAACATGTAATCCTGTGTAAGGAAGTTTGGCCAAAGTGAGTTTCCATCCTAAAAGAGAATTTGCAATATTAATTTCATCTTTACCCCATTCAGCTTGATATGCACCTGCAATTGATATTGCTGGGTGTACACCTATAGTTACTGCAATTTTGAGATCTTCATGGTGTTCTTTTGCATCAATAAAACATCTATGCAAATGCCTTCCTTCAACCATTCTAATTGAAAAATGAGTTTTATCAATTGGCATCATCCTATGAAATGAAGAGTTTTGCTCTCCAGTTTCAGGATTTTTAACATATGCAATTGAAGAGGTTATGAAAGGCCCAGATTCTTTTTCAAAATGGGTAACAATAGGCATGATTGATATGTTTCTTGATTGATTTTCCATGAATTTACCAGAGGAAATAACTTTAGGTTTTTTTGCTTTTTTAATTGCAGAGATCATATTTTCATGTATTTTTTCTTCTGTACTTCCAATTGCTTGAGCAAATCTTTTTCTAGTACCAACAAGGTTAGCAACTAAATTAAAATCACTTTCTGCAATATTCTCAAATAAAACTGCATTAGAACCATCAACTTTTGCAGTGATTCCTGCAATTTCATATTTCGTTGAAACCTTTGTTTTAATAATTTTAAGATCACCGCTCTTTCGTATTAATGAAAGATAATTTCGTAAATCAGTCAATTCTGAATCATCTCCATAATTTCTGTCATTATAGCTTTTGCAGTATCAGGTTCTAATTCTTTTTGAATGTATGCTGAAACAATTGCAATACCTTTCATTCTGGTACTAATTCTTTCTGCAGTTAATTTTAGAAACAGAGATTCGGATCTAGATGGGATTATAGTTGTAGTAACAGCAGTGGGACCAGTAGCCAAAGAAACTACCATTGATCCTAATTTGTTAGTTCCTTCAGTTACAGAAACAAAATATCCATTCTCAAATTTAAGAATCTGTAAAGAAAAACTGCGACTCTCCAAATTAACGGTTTTCTGTGAAAACTCATTTGGAGAGTTCAATGAGCTATGAACAAATCTTATGCTTTTATTGCTATTGATTCAGTTTCTGGGATAGATTCTACTTTTATTTTTGTAGCTTTTTGTATTTTGGCAATTTTTGGTGTTTTAGCAGTTTTCAGTGTTTTAGTAGTTTTTGCTGTTTTTGTAGCTTTTGGTGTTTTAGCAGTTTTTGCTGTTTTAGCAATTTTTGCTTTAGGTTTGGCTTTAACTAGAACCTCTTCAACTTCTGGTTGAGTTTCAGCAATGGCTTTTGCTTCAATAGAATCAGCTTCTACTCTTGCACGAAGTTTTGCTTTGTACTTTAGGTTTCGTGGTTTTGTTCTTAATCTGTATCCACAACATGGACACCAAAGACCTTCCCATTTGATGAATATTTCGCAAATTTGACATCGTCGTTGTCCAGAAGCATACCTTCCAGTTCCAACAGGCTTTTGAGCCTTGTATCTAACGCAAATTCCTTTACAAGTCATCTTAGTTAATTATTATAGAATTCATAACTATATAAGTATGGATCGATAAAATATTCAAAATATTAACATAAATAATGAAATAATTTTAAGTTATAATGCGATCAGTATCATTTGTTTGCAAGAAAAACACAAAAACTTCAATAAATATGTATAGCTAGTTTGAAATGAAGTTTTTTAAAAAATATTAGATATCAAATAGTTGTTTGATTAAATTTGTAGAAAATAGACAGTACTAATTACAATATATGAGAAAATTAATTTGATGTATACAAATTATAATTATAAAATTTAGGGAAAATTATCCAGTTATAGAAAGTGGTAAAACAAAATGTCGATAACCTTCTCTTTGTGAGATATATTTTGCTGAAAGCATATCACGCTTTCCTCTCTGATTAAAATTTTTAATTTTAAGACTGGTTTTACGTTCATCAACAAATTCCAACTCAAAAGAAGAACAAAATCTCAGATTAAGCATTGTTACTATTTCTTTTGCAATATTCATGTTACCATTTCCAATTTTGACTATCTTGCGTTTGGCTCTCAAACCACCTAAAATTCTGATAATATGTAATACCAGTTCTTCAACAGATGAATTGAAGGAACTTTCAATCTCTCGTCCAAAATAAAAGATAGAAAGACCTATTCGTTGTCCAGGATCAACCCCAATGATTAGATCCTGCTCATAACCTAGAGATAGTTTTTGAATCATTAGCCCCATGATAACCGTAGGATGGTGCTCGAAAATATCTTCATGTAACATAGGTTTTTCACATTCTATGGGAGCTTCTCTTCTTGTGGTTAAAACCAAATGTCCATCATAAGTTGGAATATCTTCGGGAAATATGGAATCAAAAGATAGTTTTAGAGATTTTAGTGAAGTTGAAAATCTATAGTATGGTTTGCCATATGTAGTCGCAATTCCAATACGAGCATTAAGTAGTGGATCGATATTTTAGAGAAGTGAAATATGTGATTTAGGTTTATGCTTTCAAAACAGTTGACATGACGTGTTTCACTGCTTCATCAAAATGTGCGTCAATATTTGATTGAATTTCAGATAGTTTCAATTGACCTTCTTGGGCGATTTTTGCAGATTCTGCAGTTGCTTTGGCTTTAGAGGCATTTATGGTTACTTCAGCTTCTTTTGTGGCCATTTCTCGTGTTTTGTCTAAAAGTTTGTCAATTTCATTTAATGCCTTTACTGATAGTTGTTTTTTCATGTCTGCGACTTTACTGTTAAGTGAATCCAGATCATCTTCTAAGCCATTTAATGATTGAATAATTCCTGTGACTTTTGATTCAGCCATACTGCTCATGACACTTCAATTTCTTCAAATCCATTACTTAAATCATTCAATTTAGATGTGTTTTTAGGAACAAATAGGGCCAAAAAATTATCCAGAAGTTAAAAGTAGAATTGCTCGGGCTAGATCGCCTTTGGCTTCTTCTAGCGCATTTTTGGCCTTTTCTTCATCTACACCAGCTTGTTGACTAACTAACTGAATATCCTCATCAGAAAATATTGGAACATCTAATTCTCGTTCCTCATAGCTATCGGCAGTAACTGTAAAAATGGAATTATCCTTTGCCTTCATCTCTGTAACGGATGGTTTTGATACGATGATCTCTTTTTTGTCAGTCTTGATAATTACCTCTTGGACATTTGGGATCTCTTTCATATCAAGACCCATCTTATCCATCATTCTTCGCATTTCACGATTACCGCCACGCATCATGACGATAATTCTCCGCTACGACTTTTTAAGCTATCTCTGACTCTGATGGCCATTCCCCTATTAAAGTCAGAAATCATCTCAGAGGATAAAACTGCTTTTCCTACTGCAATCACTTTATCTTTATACAATATTGGAGTATCTGATGCAATTCGTATGTTTTTACCACACCATACAACATGTTTACAAAATACAGATTTTCCTTCTTCAACAAATGGTGCTGCATCTTGATTAATTTCTAAACAATTTTCTTTGAATTGCTTACTTTTTAACAAAATCTGAGCAAAATAAGGACTAATAGCAAGACCACCATCAATTCTCAATGTACACAATAATTTTCCTTGGTGTGTTACAGTTCTAATTCTACCAGTCTTTCTTGAGAAAGTCATTTCAATGTTTTTAGGTAAATACTTGGAAACACCATTTCCAAATAATGCATCAAGCGTATACTTTAATTTTAAAACTTGGTCCACAGGCATATCACGATCTTTTCTAAATATTAGTTCAATGTTAGTATATACTATTAGAACTAAACTATATAGATTGGATTTTTTAATGTAGATTATGGAAGAAAGAGAGGAAACAAGAAAAATTCAGTTTACAGGCAAGTCGTCATACATAGTTTCACTACCTAAACAATGGGTTATGGATCTTGGGCTAAAACAAGGAGATCAAATTAGAATGATAAGAAAAGATTCATCTACATTAGAGATCTATCCTCCAAAGTTCGAAACAAGATCTCAAAAGAAAGAAGATGCTACAATCGAGATAGATGATGAGGAAACATCATCTATTGTAAGAAAATTAATTTCTTTGTATTTTTTAGGTTATAAAACAATCAATATCAAACCAAAAACTGGAAGATTGAGTCCAAATCAAAGAAATACTGTAAAAGAAGCTGTAAAAAGAATGCTAATGGGATCGGAAATCATTTCAGATTCTAGTGGAGGAATTACTGTTCAGGTTCTTGTTAATCTGCTGGAACTCTCTGTTGATGGTGCATTTAAGCGAATGATTCATCTGGCTAAATCAATGTCAAATGATGCAATTTTAGCAATGAAAGAAAATAATTTGGAGCTTGCACAGGAAGTAATCAACACAGACGATGAGGTAGATAGATTTGGATTTTATATTATTAGACAGTTAAAAATTGCAATTCAAAATGAACATATGTTAAAAGAGATGGGTTTTAGAAATGCTAGAGATTGTCTGGGGTATAGATTAGTTGTAAAAAATATTGAAAGAACAGGAGATCATGCAGCATTTATTGCAAAAGATGTATTAGAATTCAAAAAACCAGTAAAGAAAGACATAGTAGAAAAAATTGAAGAAATGAATGAATTTGCGTTATCTGTTTTAGATGATTCATGTTTGGCATTATTCAAAGAAGACTATGTACAAGCTGAAAAAACAATTGAGAAGACAAAGGAGATTATAAAATATGAAAAAAGGGTAAGAGATGCATCAAAATCACTCAAAGATGATGAAGAAATCTACAGAATTAGAAGAATGACAGAAAATATTAGAAGGATTTCAGAATATTCTAGCGACATAGCAGAAATTGTTCTTAATATGAATATAGAAAAATCATTAAAGAAAACAGC
>SCUP01000216.1 GCA_004297665.1 Nitrosarchaeum sp.
GTCCTTAGCTTTTGGAAAAAGTTTCAAATAACTTTTAAGATCATTTTTTGCTTCAGAATTCTTTTTTTGTTTCTCTCTGAGATAAGCACGATTTTTGTAAATTTTTGCGGATCTTTTAGGATTAATTTCAATAGCTTTGCTATAACATGATTCAGATTTATCAAATTGATTAGATTTTAGATAATAGTTACCTAGTCCATTGTATGCAAGATAAAACCTATTGTTAATTTTAATACATTTCTCATAATACTGTACACAATCATTAGAATTTTGTTCATTAAGTAAACTTGCTAACAAATACAATGCAGTTGAATTGGTTTGATCTAATTCAATTGCTGTTTTTAGAGATATCAAAGCTTCGGATGTGTTTTTTTGTATGCTTAATCTTTCAGAAATAAAACACAGTCTGTTTGATCTTTCACTTGAATCATTTTCTAGTTTTATAGAAGATAGTATAGTTAATGGAGCTAAAATTATCAATAGTCTTCCATCTTCAGACCATTCTTTATCAAAAATTGCTTGAGGTATTGCTCCTTCTTGCTGCTCACCTTCTTGAGTTCCTTTTTGAATGTAATGGAAAATAGTTTTCTCATTATCATCATATCCAGATATTACTGAAGCGTGTTGTGTAATTTCAGGAATTCCTGGAAGAATTACTATAGGTGGAATTCCAATGTCTATTATTTTTTTTAGTTCAGACAAGGAAGAATGAATAATTTTACATGTCAATCCGTGTCTTTCTGCAGATTCAATTCCTTCAATCAAGATACTTCCATTAGTATTGGTGTATTGTTTTGCAGTTTCAATAGCCTCAGACATTGGGAGATCAATATTCCAATATTTTGAAACTACATTGATTGGTAGAGGCAAGCAAATATTTTCTTCTTCTACTAGAGGAAGTAAAAGTTGATGATCTAAGGAATCCATGAGATTGAGTGAAATTTGAGAGTTATTAAAATCAATCAGAGAGAGCAAAACTTTTGAATTAAGTTTTGACCATCACTACTCATTTCAGGATGAAATTGGGTTCCGAAAATCGGTTTTTTATCATATTGAATAATTTCAAATTTACAGTTTTTGGATTCGCCTATTGCAATTAAAATATCGGGCAATTTAGAAATCTCAAACCCGTGGCTCTCAAATACTTGTAAATTATCAGTAGAAAGAAGATTTTCTCTTTGAATATTGATTTTTTCAGTACATTTTTGTGGGAATGTAAGTTTTCGAATTGTTCCACCCAAAGTCAGAGCTAATATTTCTGCACCATAACAAATTCCCAATAGTTTCTTATCATTTTGAATTACATGATTAATTATTTTGGAATTGATTTCATTTGTTTTTTTTTTATTTTTTCTTCGTCCAGAGAGAATAAATGCATTGTAATTATCTAGTAATTTTAGATCTAATAGCTCTGGTATTTGTTTGTCAAATAAGATATTTTTGTTATGTAAAAAATCAATTAAGTTTTTTGTGTACACAGAACCATTATCAATGACTAGTAGCAATTAATTTCCTACTGTAATTGATACATAGTGCATTTCAGGAATATTGTCTTTTACAACTATTGTTCCAATATTGAGATTAGTATCTTCTTGCCACATGAATATTCTGTCACTTCTTGGTTTTACGAAATTATCTATGAATTTAGATAAGAAATCTTCGGTATCAGCACGATCATTTTCAGTAAAGAAAAATATCTCCCCTTCTTTAAATGATAATGGAATTTGTATAGATGTGGGTTCAGAAATCTCTATTCCATTTTCTTTAAATGAAGATTTTATAATATCGATTCTGTCTGATCTTCCTAATTCAATATAGTCAACATCAACTGAAGTAGATGAACCAGCTACACCAGATACTTTTTTCAGATATGCCTCAAATGCCTCTTCTTGAGTATCTCCTAAACCAACATAATATTCTCCAGTGAATGCTGCACCTACAGCTGCAATAGTACCAAGCTGGGCAACAACTCCTCCAGCTCCTGCAGTATATACTGGAATAAAGTAGACATCATGTTCGCCTACTCTGTATAGAATATTATCTCCAATTCTAGGATTTCTCAAAAGTGTCTTTAATTCAGCAAATTCTGGATCTTTATCCAATGCTTCTCTAACTGCAGTAGGACCAATTAATTTGGTAGTAGAGTTTAATGGAACTTCATAGAATTGTATATCACCTAGATTTTTGAGATCATTTTCAACTACCATGTATCCTGCAAGATTTCTTCCTTGAGAACCTCGTAGTTCTAAGGAAAGTAAACCTATGAATTCTGTTTGATCAAAACCTGGTGGCTTTGCTTCTACATAGTAAGCTTCCAAACCTTGAGGAATCTCATAAAATTCATTTGCCTGAATGAATGTTTCAACATCACTTATATGATAAATATTATACATTTCTGTTTTCCAGTTAAACAATTCAACTGGATATCGTATTTGTTCTTCAAGCCAAGCAGGTATTGGTTTGAACTGATCAGAGTATTGACTAACAAACATTTCAGTA
>SCUP01000028.1 GCA_004297665.1 Nitrosarchaeum sp.
ATCACTCTGTTGCCTGTTATGTCAATTTAGATTAGGATGTTCTAACAGAAGGCATTCGCTTGTCTTTGTACGTAACAACATAAGATACACCATTCTTTGGGTAAACACCATAGATGAGTTTGGCTTTTTGTACAACAGAGTCTTTTAGAGAGACCATAATGAATTGACTTTCTTGAGAACGTTCTTCTAAAATTTTTGCCAGTTTTTCAGAGTTGGGGGCATCAAGATGTGCATCTACCTCATCAAAGAGATAGAAAGGAGATGGCTTTAGTTTTTGAAGGGCCAAAACAAATACTATTGCTGCTAATGTTTTTTCACCACCACTAATTGACGTTGATTCTCTTTTTGGTTTATTTGGAAATTGGATCATATAGGAAATTCCGGCGTTGAAAATATCATCTTCGTTTTGTAATTCAAGCCAAGCATTACCGCCAGTCATTTTACTAAAAATAAGACGGATTTCTTTGTCTACTTTATCAAATGCATCCAAGAATGTTTGGCGCTTATCTTTTTCAATATCTTCAATGAATTTTACAATAGAGTTTCGTTCTTCTTCTAGTGAATTTTTACGTACGGACATAGAGCGATATCCATAAGACACTTCAAGATATGTTTCAGGAGCTTTGGCGTTAAGAGCGTTAAGGGAGTTTAATTCAGTAGTTAATCCTTGCACTATAGAGTCAACATCAAAAGTTTCCATATTTTTATCAAACCCAAAAGACGAGAGAAGGTGGTGCAATTTAGTTTCATTTTCAATCAAATCATGTAAATCACGAGTTAAAGAATCAGATTGTCTTTCCAAAGAATTAATTTCCTTTGTAAGTTCTTTGTCTTTTTCAGAGAGAATTTTTAATTTATCATCATACTCTTTGAGTTGTCCAATGGATGAGCCGGATGTAGAGATGAGATCTTGTTCTTTTTCTCTTAATGTTACAAGTATTGCAGTCTTGGATTCTTTTTTTATCTCTAATTCTTTAATTTTATTTTCTAATTCCTGACGTTGTGAGATTAATGAATCTTCTTCATCGTGTAGACTTTTTATTTGAGATTTTTTTCTATTTTCTTCAGTCTGTAATGTGGTTAATTGTGAATCTTTATCTCTATATTCATTCATTATTGTAGTGTATAGTTTTTCAAGATCAGATTTCTTTGCATTAACTTTAGATAATTCATTTGCAATACGAGTTTGCTCCCCACTGGCATAGTTTTCCTCAACAAGAGTAATTCTTGTATTAAGAGAGTCGATATGAGATTCATGTGTAGAAATTTCCACAAGCAAATTAGTATTTCTTTTATTTAGTTCAGAAATTCGTGTAACAAGTTGTTGTTTCATATTGATTGCAGATGAAATTCTTGATTGTAGATTAGAATAATTCTCATCAGTTGATGCAAGACCTTGTTCTGAAAGTGACAATCTTTCAGCATAATTCTGAATAGAATCTTCAAGCTTCTTAAGAGAGTGTTTTTTCTTTAAAACATATTTTTTTAATAGACTAATTGATTCAAGTAATCCATCAATATCAGTACTCATGGAGATAATTTTAGTTAATTTTGAAATTTTTGAATTAATATCAATTATTACAGCGCCGCCTTTAGCCTCAAAATACTCTCCATTCAAAGTCACTGCTTTGTAGCCCAGTTTAGAGATACGATATGCTGAATCCCTAGAATCAGCAAGAACAACATTTCCAAAAAGGAATGTTTTAAGCGCAAAATAAGAGGGGCTGCATTTCACATAATCAGAGAGTACGCCTATTACACCAGGTTCCTTTGGTAAATCTAATTTGAATTTTGGAATTGCATCAAGTGGAATTATTTTCAATTTTGGTAGATTTTTTGAACGTGCAACTTCTGCAATGCCAAGCAATGTTGCAAAGTCTGGTACAACAATTGCCTTGATCCAATCAGAGCTTACAGCAAGTACTGAGCGCTCATATTGTTTATCCCAAGAAATCATTTCATAAACTAATCCTTCAATACCGAGTTTATCTGCATCTTCTTTTAGTTTAGCAACAGTGTAATCTTCATGCATTATTCCCTTTACAGTTTTGATTTTTGTTTCATATTGAGCCGCAGATTTACTTGACTTTTCTAAAATTAAATCAAGATCTTCCAAATCATTTAGGGTTTTAGATTTTTTTAAATTAAGTTTGGAGATTCTAGATTTTAATTCAGAAATAGATGCATTGTGATTATTTATCATAGATTCCAATCTTAATTTCAAAGCAGATAATGTTATGATATCTCGTTCCAGATCAGATGATCTGACAGAATTAGATTTAATTTTAATTTGAGACTCTTCCTTTTCATTTTCTACTTTTGATAGTTTTAGTTTAGCTTCATTAAGTTGATCAGAGAGAGATTTTATTTTATTATCAATTTCAGCTTTTTTAGATGCAACTATGGATTGATCAGTTAAAATTTTATTTCTTTCAGAATCAAGTATTTCCAAATCATCGTTAATTTTGTTCTTTTTCATATTGGTTTCATTAATTGATTCTTTAGATTGTAAAATTCTAGATTCAATTTCATTTCTATCCAGATCAATGACTTCAATTTCATTTTTAATTTCAGGAATTCTAAAATCAATTTGTTGTAGTCTTTTAGTAGATGCAACAATTGCACTATTGTCTACCTCATATTGCTCCATTGCAGAGCTTAATTCAGAGTCAATGGCAGCCTTGGCCTGACTATACTCATTGGCAGATGTCATTAGTTTTGACTTTTCACTCTCAAGTGCGTTGATTTCAGTTCGAATCAGAGCCCTTTCATCATCAAATTTTTTGATTTCAGAGGTGATTTTGTTAAAAGTGTCTTCTTTTGAAGATTTCTGACTTGTGATTATTCGTAGTTTGTTAGATGCTGCAATTGCTTTGTAACGATTGAGTTCTCGTTCAAGTATATCATGACGAAGTTTTTGATTCCGTTCCTCTTCAAGCTCATCAATTCTTTTTTTAATTTCTCCCATCTTTGCAAGAGCGATTTCTAATCTTCTATCAGCGTCATCTAGTTGCTTGATTGCTTCAGTTTTTTTCTCATCAAAATAAGACAATCCGATTAAATCTTCAATGGTATTTCGTTTTTCTTCTGATGTAAATTCAGATATTCTTGTAACAGTTCCTTGCTGTACAGCATTTAGTTGACCCAATCCGGCATTAGCAACATCAAGTAGATCTAAGATTTGACTTCTGTTTGTTGGCTTTTTGTTTAGATAGTATGTGTTTTCACCTTTATCATCCATTTCCCTTGTAATTTCTACCACATCAGAATCAATTGGAATCTTTCTATCAGAATTATCAAAATGAACACTAGATCTTGCAATTTTAGGTCCATGTCGATTACCTTCTATATCATGTAATAGAGATCTAAGTTTATCAACTCTCATCATTTTTGGCTTATTTTCACCTAAAGCAAAAATTATCGCATCAAGAATGTTGCTCTTTCCAGATCCATTAGGGCCAGAGATAGAAACCAGACCAGGTTCAAACAGAACAGTAGTATTTTTAAATCCAAATGATTTGAAGCCAAAGATCTCTACTTTTTTAATATGTACCAATGAGAATATTTTCTCAATTGGTTGGATAATCGATGGTTAACAAGTTTAGTTGACATAATTGATTAATTTTTCTTGGTGTACTATCATTTTTTTCGTAATGGTGGTTATTATAAAATTAGAATCAAAATCACATAATAGATTGATGCATGCCTGGAAAAATAATTGTGCTTGAGGGTATTTAGTCACATACAGGCTCAATTTTGGGATAAAAATTAATAAATTAAGACTAGAAAAACAGGGATTTAAGATTACAGAAATTTTAATTATTTACCTTCGACGAATTTTTCACAGTCCGCTTTTGCTTGAACGTCAGACATTTGTTTGATAGGATGTTTCATTAAATATGCGCTAGCAGGTATAATCGGACCGCCTACGCCTCTATCAAGTGCAATCTTTGCTAGTCTAATAGCATCAATAACAATGCCTGCCGAATTTGCTTTATCGTCAACTTCCAAACGAACTTCCATGTTGTAGGGAATATTAGCCCACTGTCTGCCTTCAATTCTCATAAACATTAGTTTAGTGTTGCCTAAGAATGGAATAAAGTCAGAGGGACCAACATAAATTTGATCATCAGCCAATCTTTCTTTGAGTTGACTTTGAACACTTTCGGTTTTAGAAATTCTCTTAGAGGCTAATCGGTCTTGTTCTTTCATGTTTAGAAAATCAGTATTGCCTCCAACGTTTATTTGGTAAGTTTTTTCAATTTTGGTTCCACGATCACTGCATAATTTGGCTAATGTTCTATGAACTATAGTGGCACCTACTTGACCTTTAATGTCATCACCAATTACTGGGATGTTTTTTTCTTTGAATTTTTTAGCCCATGTTTCATCAGATGCAATAAAAGATGGAATACAGTTTACAAAAGCAGTATTTGTGTCAAGACAAATTTGAGCCCAAAATGCGGTGACTTGATCAGAACCTACTGGCAAATATGAGACAATTATTTCAACGTCCCTATCTTTGAGGATTTTTTTAATTTCTTCTGCAAGTTGTTTGTCAGTTTTTGTAGTTTGGATTGGATTTATTCTATTCTCAACCCATAAACCGACTCCATCAAGAGCGGGGCTTTCGTAAACTTTGGCATCAGTTTTTGGCATTGCATCTTTTGGAATCCAGTTGACCATGTTTGGATATTCATAAATTGCTTCGTTGAGGAACTTGCCAATTTTGTTATCACCTACATCAAAGCCACATACAAAATCAATATCGTGAATCCCATATCCAGCCAGTTTATCATGAATTATTCCAGTTACTTCTTGAGAAGGATTTTGTCGATAGTATTCTATTCCTTGAATTAGACCTGCAAAACAATTGCCTATGCCTACCAAAGCTACCCGAATTCTTTTTCCCATTCAAAAATTAGTGAGATTATGCCGGTTTTAAGTTTTCTTAAGATGATTAATCAATGACATTATTTCACATCTTTTATTCAGAAAATTCATTCCATGTAAAGTCAATGAATCCTCGTTTTTGCAATGCACAAATGAAGTTAAATGAATTAACATTAGAAAAAATGATGATCGCATCTAAAAAACAAATTTAAATTTGTATTTTTTTGGACATTTTTTAGTTGAATATTCAGGAAATCATACAAACTGCTAGCGAATTTGGGCTTAAAATTAGCAATCTAGATGACTTGGATGAGAAAACTCTGGCTGATTTTCATCAGGCAATAATAGAATACAAGGAAAACAGATGTAATGTTCATACCATTGATTACATGTGGTAAGATCAATCTTTTATTTGAGAAAGTGCATACAATACTATGAGACTGGCAAAGGAATGCATTATTTGCGGGAAAGATTTTATCGGATTTGAAAAATATTGCAGTACAAATTGTCTGGGGGAAACATACAGTAAAAAATAATTTTTTATTTAATCACAATCCTCCTCCAAGAACTTCACTTAGCTCAATATCATAACCGCTAGGATCACTGATGTAAATTGACCGCGATTTTTCAAATTGGACAGGACCATTGTAGTATACCTTGACACCTAATGACTTGCAGATGTCCATTATTTCATCAAAATTTTCTACATGAAACCCAAAATGAGCAATTGCCCCTTCTGGTTTCATCTCAGGATCCTCATAAAGACAAAGTTTGATGTTGTCGTTGCCTATGATTTTGGATTTGTCTTCTGGTTGTTCTTTTTTAATTTCAAAGCCAAAAAGATTTTTGTAAAATTCTATGCTTTCTTCTAAATTCTTTACTGTCATATTGACATGGTCCATTGAAGTGGCCTTCAATGTTTTAGACATGATTAATCAGCAAATTATCAGGCTTAATAATATTGATTTTAAAAGATAATGAATAGTTTATCCCTAAAGATCAGATATGAGATTTGCACGATGACACTTGATCATGTTCTTAAATGATTATGAGTTATGATAAGATTAAGGCAGAATTTTATACTTGTCATCAAGAAATCACAATATGATAAAACCTGGTCGTCCTGTAAAAGACATTAAAATAGATTCAAACACAACGATAGAAAAAATTTTTGAAGAGATATCTCAATCAGGAGGATTTGAATCAGTTAATCTTTCAGATGGTCTTGATATTTTAACTACAATGATTTCAGATAAAGAATGTCTAAAGTTCATTTCTTTTGTTGGTGCAATTGTATCAACAGGATTACGCGGAATTATCAAAGACATGATAAAAAATAAATGGTTTGATGTTG
>SCUP01000217.1 GCA_004297665.1 Nitrosarchaeum sp.
CAATTCTCGTATAATCAAAGATGAAAAAGAGATCAGTATTCTAAAAAAAGCTTCAAAAATAATTGATGAAATGTATGATATTTGTTATAAAAAAATGAAAGTAGGCCAAAAAGAATCTGAGCTACAAACAATCTTGATGTCATATGCAATGGAGCAAAAAATGTTTGATACTGGATACAAATCTACTCTTAATCCTTTGATTATAGCTGGAGGACCAAATGGTTCTTTACCACATGCACAAGTAACTGATAGAAAATTCAAAAAAGGAGATCTTGTGGTTGTTGATCTTACATTAAGATACAAAGGATATGTCTCAGATGCAACAAGAACATTTGCAATTGGAAAAATATCTGCTCAAGAAAAACAAGTTTATGAAATTGTAAAAGAATCACAAAAACTTGGATTGAAAGCTGTTAAAGCAAATGTTGATTGTAAAGATGTAGATTTTGCATGTAGAAAATACATTGAAGAGCAAAACTATGGAAAATATTTCATTCACTCAACCGGTCATGGTATAGGACTCGAAGTTCATGAGTTACCTACTATTTCCTACAGAAGTGACACCAAGCTAAAAGAAAATATGGCAATTACCGTAGAGCCTGGAATCTACATACCAAACAAATTTGGAGTTAGAATTGAAGATTCTTTAATTGTAAAAGACAAACCAGTTATTATGCACAAATTTACAAAAGATCTAATTACTATCTAATTTTAATCATAATAGTTTACAATATCAATTACATATTTTGCAGTTGGATTTTTAGCCTCAATTTCTTTTGTATCTAGATTTACATTCCAAACATATTCTATCTTTCCTTTATAGGACTCAAATGTCAAAATCACTTTGTAAATATTTTCAGTAGATTCATCTATGTTAGAAACAACAAGATCCACTTTTGTCTTTTTATTATCGTATATTTTTTCATCAGGATACTCTGCTGCAATTTGTTCAATTATAGCATTCATTACAGTCAATCCTTTTTCATTTGGACCATTATATGACATTAAAATTTCCACAATTTGTTTTTGTTCATCTGTTAAATTATCTGGAAAACTACTTTGTAAATCACTTTTTGTTAATTCTGGAATTACAAAAACCACTAGTATTCCTATTATGCCTAGATAAATTGGGGCTCTTTTCTTTAGGAATGCCTTGAACTCTGATTTTTTTGGTTTTTCTTCTTTCTTTTTGATATCTTTATCCATTTCGTATCCTTGTCATCAATTAGTATTTTGCAGTTAAAATTAAAACTTGCCAAGGAAACACAATCACTCCATTTTTTTTAGTATGTGAAATAGTATTTTGTTTGACTGCTTGTTTCAATTCTTTTCTTTTAGATGTATCTAGCGAATTTAATTTTTCTTTGAGTGGCTTGGCAATATATTTTAGATAATTTCTCCAATAATCATCAAATTTTCCTGGACTATAACTAAAAGTAAACTCCTTTATCGAAATTTTTGAGAATCCAGCATTTCTAACTTCAGTGTATAACGCATTTTTTGTTCCAAATCTATCCATATTGGGTGAACCAGGTGGTACATAATCTGGAATAAACTCTGTTACGGCATCTAAAATATTACTAAAAAATGGAACTTTATCCTTGTGTCCATGAACGGATATCCCAAGTGTTCCCGTTTTTTTGAGGCTATTTCTAATGTTTTTCAATGCTTTTAGTGCATTAGGAAAAAAGAATAATGCATACTGACATGTTACTATATCAAATTCGTGAGAAAAACTAAAT
>SCUP01000218.1 GCA_004297665.1 Nitrosarchaeum sp.
TCAATTGCTCTTCTTGCAACATCAATAAGATTACGCTTGAATTTGCCAACAATTAACACCATCACCAAAACTGATCTAATAGGTTCTAAACTAAGAGATATTTTAGAATGGTCAAGTAATCTAAAATTATTAGAAAATGCCATTGCCAAAGAGGCAGATGGGGAGACATACAGTTTAACTACAAATATTTTACGAGGCTTGAATCTAGGCGGTTTTGCTCAAGGATTGATTCCAGTTTCTAATGTTACAGGGGAAGGATTAGTAAACTTGGAGGGGGCGCTAAGCAGAATTCTTAACTTGGGCGAAGAGGTAGAAGATTAGTTGGCATCAAAGATTACTGTAAGAGCACCGTCTTCTACTGCAAACTTAGGTCCGGGATTTGATGTGTTTGGATTAGCAGTTGATGCTTTTTTTGATGAAGTTACTTTAACAAAAAAGAAAAGTGGGATAAACATAGTTACTGAAGATAATATTCCAACAAATCCAGATAACAACACAGCAGGATTAGTTGTTAAAAACATGATAAAAAAATTCAAAATTAAAGACGGTATAGAAATTAAAATCAAAAAAGGTGTCCCTGCAGGATTTGGAATGGGAAGTAGTGCAGCTTCAGCAGCAGCTACTGTAATTGCATTTGATAAAATGTATGAATTGAAATTAGATGAAAACACACTTGTAGAATTTGCTGGATCTGGAGAAAAGGCCAGTGCTGGATCTGTTCATTATGATAATGTAGCAGCATCAGTATTAGGAGGATTTGTAATAGTAAGGACAAATCCTCTAAATGTAATCAAGATTAAACCGCCAATGAATCTAAGAATGTGTGTAGCAGTTCCAAAACTTGAGGTTCCAAAAAAGAAAACCAAAGTATCACGAGGGGTAATACCTAAAAAAGTCAGCTTAGTTGACAGTATTGCAAACTTGTCAAATGCTGCAGCAATTGTTGCAGGTTTTATGAAAAAAGATCCCAAGTTGATAGGAGATTCCATAAAAGATGTGATCGTAGAGCCTGCAAGACAACACATGATACCAGGATTTATCAAGGTTAAAGAAAATGCTCTCAGGGCTGGTGCATTTGGTGTAACAATTAGTGGTGCAGGTCCTTCAGTAATTGCATTTTCAAATAGTTCAGCAGATTTAAAGAAGATAAGTTTAGCGATGTCTAGAGGATTTGCAACTGCAAATACCAAATGTCAAACTGTAATTTGTAAGCCAAGTAAGGGTGCACTAGTAATAAAAAAATAATCAAGAAAGAGAATTTATGAAAAAAGCGGTTATTTTGTTTAGTGGCGGAATAGATTCGGTTTGTGTAGTTAGTTATCTAAAATCAAAATATGATCTTTATGGAATTTCATTTTCATATGGTCAAAAAGCTAACAAAGAAATTATTGCAGCAAAAACGTTTGCAAAGAAGCTTGGACTAAAACAGCATAAAATTATTGATATTGGTTTTATGAAAGAATTGTATGGAGATTCTAATGTTTTAACTAGTTCAAAGAGGAAAATTCCAAGTGAGTTTGATTATTCCATTGTTGTTCCAATTAGAAATGCAGTATTTCTATCA
>SCUP01000219.1 GCA_004297665.1 Nitrosarchaeum sp.
TATGGGCATCTTGCTCTAAATCTGCATCCAAGATAAACATCAATATCTAGAGGTTCGTTGATTCTGATCTTTTTCTCTCTGTTGAGATTTTCAGGATCTGGCTCTGAAATCGCATCCATAAGAGCTTGTGTGTAAGGGTGTTTTGGTTTTAGTAATACATCATCAATTAATCCCATTTCTACAATTTTTCCAAGGTACAAAATTCCTATTCTCTGCCCAAAGTATCTGGCAGTTGCTAAATCATGAGTGATGTATATGAAAGAAATATCATGTCTTTTTTGTAACTCTTGCATTAATTCTAACATCTCTGCCCTTATGGAGACATCTAGCATGGAAACAGGCTCGTCAGCAATAATTATTTTTGGTCGTAATGCAAGTGCTCTTGCGAGTACTACGCGTTGTCTTTGCCCTCCTGATAACATATGTGGGTATTTTTTTAGAATCTCTTCTGTAGGTTCAAGTTTTACTTCATGTAGTACTTCTGTAACTCTTTTTTTCCTATCTGATTTATTTCCAATTTTATGAATTTCAAGTGGTTCTGAAACAATGTCTGCTATATTCATTCGTGGATTTATTGAATCGTATGGATCTTGATGTATCATTTGACAATTCATTCTGATTTTTTCTAAACTTTTTTTATCATTTTTAATCTCTTGATTTTCAAATAATATTTTTCCTGAATCTGCATGAATTGATTTGAGAATTAATTTTGCTATTGTTGATTTGCCTGAACCTGATTCACCTGCTAATACAAAGACTTCTCCTTTTTTTAGAGAGAATGAAATATCATCTACTGCTTTTACTGTGCTGGTTTTTGTACTGAAAATACTTTTTTTAATAAAAAACTTGCTCAAATGTTCTATTCTTAAAATTTCATCCAATGTATGGAATTGAATAAAGAAGTATATCAAGAAATCCAACTCCTCTATGTCCATTCAATGGGTTGATGAAAGATGTAGTTTGTACCATAAAATAATTGATTTCTAAACTTTTTCCTATTCTGGTACTGTAGGTGTTTATTTTTAATATCCTCTTGCAAATATTGAGATTGTGATACTTTGCTCTTGACAGTAAATGCATTTTCCCTTGGTATTTTCGCTACCAAAAGGAATCACTCTAATGTCTGCCCCTGTCTCTTCTTTGATTTTTTCCTCACACTCTGTTTTTCCACACCAATAAGCATTGAAAAAACCACCTTTTCCTATTTTTAATTTGAATTCTGAATAGTCTGAAATATTTATTGTATTTTCTTTGGCTTTTTCTCTCGCAATTTTCAGCATGTCTTTTTGTATTTCGTCTAATATTGTGACTATTTTTCCAATTTCATTAAATCCCACACTTCTTTTCTCTCGATTGTATCTTTTTGCTAGAATAACTTGTTGTTTTTCTATGTCTTTTGGTCCGATCTCAATTCTTAATGGTACCCCTTTTAGCTCCCAATCATTAAATTTGTAACCTGGTGTTAATTCATTTCTGTCATCTACATGAACTCGAATCTTTTTCGATTCTAATTGTTCACGAATTTCATTTAATTTTGGAAAAACTGTTTCTTTAGCTTCATCTGATTTGTAAATTGGAACTATTACTACTTGAATTGGTGCTACTTTTGGCGGAAGTACAAGA
>SCUP01000220.1 GCA_004297665.1 Nitrosarchaeum sp.
CCAAGTGTTCCCGTTTTTTTGAGGCTATTTCTAATGTTTTTCAATGCTTTTAGTGCATTAGGAAAAAAGAATAATGCATACTGACATGTTACTATATCAAATTCGTGAGAAAAACTAAATTTTTCAGCATCAATATTTACAAAATCTAAATTAGATTTTAACCCATTCCATTTCTTTGCAATTTTAATTGCTGCAACTGAAGCATCTGCTCCAACAACATATCCTGAATTTCCAACTTTATCTCTAATTTTTTTTGTGACCACTCCCGTACCACATGCAAGATCTAAAACACTATTGCCTTTACTTACATTAACTAGCTGAACTAATTTAGACGTACTCTGAAATGGACCATCACTTACACTTGCCCATCTTTTATGGTATCGTGGTGCTATTTCGTTCCATATTTTCATATTCCTTTGCTTATATTCTGTATGACTGAATTTTACTACGTCTTTGTTAATTGATGATATATTTTATGTAATCTCTTTGAAATCAGATTGAATAGTTCTTCCTGTTTCATGAAAATATTTATGTTCAATTTCTTTTAATTTTTCTGATATTTTTTTATTTTGTACTTTTTTTATCTTTAATTTAATTTCTTTATATTCTGCAACAAGTCTTCTAATTTCAGATTTTTTCATTTTAAGTTTTTAATCGTTGCTCTATTTCTTTTCTGATAAATTTGGCAATTTTTTCTTTTTTTATCCATCCTGACGAAATTACTTTATGCGAATCTATAACTAACACTTCATTACTTTCAGGATTTTTTCTATATCTAATTGAACCTATATCGTTTGCAACGATCATATCTGCATCTGATTCATTCATTTTTTTCTTAGCTAGTGTAATTAACTCATTTTTTGAAAGATTTGTCTCTGCTTTAAAACCAACCAAAAAAACATTTTTTTGATATTTTTTAATTTGATCAATGATTTTTGGTGCTTTTTTGAGGCTAATTTTTATTTTATTTTTGGTGCTTTTTATTTTATTTTTACTAGGATTCTCTGGGGTATAGTCTGATATGGCAGCTGCCATTATTACTATGTCAAACTCTTTACTCATCTCTTTTTTCACAACATCGAACATTTCTTTACTTGTAGAAATTTTAATTATTTTTGCACCCTTTGGCGGTTTTTCAATTCCAGGACCATAAACTAAAGTAACTTTAGCTCCTGCAGAAATTAATTCTGAAGCCAACAATACGCCAGTTTTTCCCGAACTCTGATTTGTAATTATACGAATAGGATCAATATACTCAATTGTTGGTCCCGCAGTCATTAACACTTTTTTATTTTTTAAAATAGATGAAAATCCAAATTTTCTTAATACATACTCTAAAACATCTTCTGGTTCAGTTGCTTTTGCTTTTCCTTCAATCATTTGTGGTGTCAAAAATTCAATTTTATTTTTTAAAAATTCCACATTCTTTTTTACAGCTGCATTATCATACATAGCTGCATGCATAGCAAGACACATCAAAATTGGAATCTTTGATCCAAATCCTACTGTAAGAACTGTTGATATTGGTGTATCATCAATACCATTAGCTAATTTTCCAAGTGTATTTGCAGTAGCTGGATAGACTATGATAAGATCTGATTGATTATAATCTGCTAATTTAATATGCTCTAATTCTCCTGTTAATTTTGTTATAACCTCGTTTCCAGTTGCCCACTTGAAATAATCTGGCTGTACTAGTTTTGTAACTGCATCACTTGTAACACAGGTCACATCAGCACCATGTCTCATTAGTAATCTTGCTAACTCAATTGCTTTGTATGCTGCAACACTTCCTGCAACACAAAGAACAATTTTTTTCTCAGAGAGTTCAACACCATAAGAACCTACAATATCTAATGAAGGATGATTCTTTTTCTTGATAATTTTCTTTTTAGCTACCAATTTGCTCTCGTAATTTTTTAAATTCATCATTATCCATTGAAAACCAATTCTCTTGAGCAGGAAACGTGCCTGATTCTACATCATTTTTATAGTTTTCAAGTGCTTTTACAATATCCTCAGATAAATTTAAGTATCTTTTTGCAAATCTTGGTTTGATTTTTTCAAACATGCCTAACAAATCTTGTACAACCAACACTTGGCCATTACAACCAACACCTGAACCAATTCCAATAGTAGGTACACTGATAGTTTCAGAAATTATTTGTGCAACTTCATGACTTATCATTTCTAATGCAATGCTGAATACGCCCGCTTCTTCAAGCTCTTTTGCATCTTCAATTAGTTTTATTGCTGTGTCTTTTGTTCTTCCTTGTACTTTGTATCCTTCTGATAACATTGTTGTTTGTGGTTGCAAACCAATATGTCCCATTACTGGAATTCCAACATC
>SCUP01000221.1 GCA_004297665.1 Nitrosarchaeum sp.
CTGTATACTGTAATGGATGGAAGCATGAAGATAAACGACATTAGTAATATGAATGAGATAAACTCTGTCAAGATTCAGCAGACAGGAAACGTAATTCCTTTTGTCACGTGACGATCTTAAAGTCCATTTATCATATGAAGATGAAATCTTAGAACACTTTATGAATATAGTACATCATCGATATTAGATATGGAATTTATTTTCATCATTCTATCATGGATGATACTTTTAGTTCCAGGATTTGATGATTCGGTTCCACCAACTGGGGACAAAATTTTCAAGATAGAGACTAGTCCGGATATAGTTCAGTCAATAAAAGTACAATCTGATGAGTCTTTTGACTTGTGGGGTTTTGAGATTGAATTAAAACAAAATTCTACAGGTACACTTGAGGTCAAGATTCCAAAAAATCTCCCTACTCCTGCAAGCTTTAGTAATTCATGGTATTATGATGAAAGGGCATATGCATTAGCAAACGGGACAGAAATTAGTTATGATAATATCGAAGATCCATGTTATTCTCATTACAAGATACCAATTGAAGGCAAGACACATTTGGAGATTGTTTATTCCGTAATTGCGGCAGGAACGTGGCAACTTTACAGTCCAATACAATTTGATGAAGACAATCCATGTTACGATAAGGTATTTTATGAGAAATCACATGAATCTCCGCTAAAACAATTCAAGTCAGGAATAGTTCCTCAACAAATGCAATGCAAAAAGGGATTGCATCTTGTAGTCAAATCCAGTAACAATCATCCTGCATGTGTTATTCCTGAACACATATTCCGATTAATTGATTTTGGCTGGGTAGACATTGATGATTTTTCAAAACCTCCAAGAGCAGATGAATTCACGGATTCCATGAAACAAGAAATTCTCACTCAACTAAGAAAAGGGCCTCAAAACATAAACGGCACTGCACAAGAGTTTATTGTATCAGAAGCACTTTCAGACAAACGTGTATTGGATCTACTCAAAGACACAAAATATCAAGTAAATTGCTGTACATACACATTAGACGGAAGCAAGTACCCATATCCACTTTATGTTAGTGTGACATTTCAGCTAGATGAAAAAGACATGTTGGTGACTGCTGAATATGATTTACAGCAAGAAAAAATAACAGATGTTGAGATTAAGGAAGGTATTCGCACAAGCGGTGTTGTGCCATTTGAGTCAGAACAACTTTCATTATACTCTAACAAGTTTCCAAATATTGAGGAGAGAAATATTCGAGTCAACGTGGGTGAACTTAGAGTCTCACAAAACGGATTATCCGTAATCGTACTTGAAAAAGATAGTAGATCTGAACCATCAAGGAGCATTATGTTTCAACAAGTAACTCCGTCATATTCTGGTTCATTTAATTCCAACGATATACTCTATAATTTTTTCAAGGTTTCATCTGGAGAAGGGGAAGAAAATATCACAGAAACATATTATGATAAACCTATCAGTAATACGGTTATTGTTGGGAATGATAAAGAGTATTTTAGCATATATTTTCCGATTGAAATTCCATTAAAATCATCAGCTCAAAACAGCATAATTCAATTCAATTATTCATTACCTTATCTTACACCAGATTTTGACCGAAAATACTCTTTTGGTTTAGTTTCACTCTCACCACTAACCACCCACCTTCCAGATGATGCAAAAGTTATTCGCAATGAAACTAGTACTTATTCCAGTTTTTGGTTTTTTGATAAAAGTGGCGGTGAATTATCACACAAAACTGATGAATACATGTTGTATTATGGAACTCTAAATCCTCCAATTAAAATCCAAAATGTAATTGTCTACACTGTAGAATTTGAATTGGATGCAAAAAAATGAAAACTAGACTATTGATAATTATTCTTGCTGGAATTATTGCCATCTTGGTAACTTTGGTTGTCTTGGAAAACTTTGCCGAATCAAAAGAATTAGTTTGTTTGCGTCTTTACAAAGACATTAACGAGTTATCTCGTAGTGCTGAAATGCATTTAGCAGAAAGTGAAGCAGTATACAAACACAAAGTTTTGATATTTGAATACGTGGAAAAAACATGCCCTGATTTTCAAGATTTGGAGTTTATTTATAATAATTACAAACAAACTTTTCCAATAATGGATGAGAGGTAAGAATTAA
>SCUP01000222.1 GCA_004297665.1 Nitrosarchaeum sp.
TGTGGGCTATTCTTACTCTTTTAGTTGAAAATAAACCGGGAATATTGTTTAAGGTAACTCATCTTTTTAGATCCAGAAATTTCAATATTGACAGCATTTCTGTGGGTGTAACTGACAATCCAGAATATTCTCGTATGACTATTACCACATATGGTGATGAAAAGCAAGTTGAACAAATAGTGAAACAACTTGATAAAATGATTGATACCATAGAAGTAAAGCACTTGGATGAACACAAAACAGTATATCGGGAACTAAGTATTTTTAAGATTAAACTAAGTAATGCTAATGATAGTATGGAAGTAAACAAATTAGCAAATGCATATGGTGGAAAAATACATGATGTTCGAAAGGATTCAATAATGGTAGAGTTAACTGCCACTCCTGATCAAATTCGAGCCTTTGAGGAATTGGCAAAACCATTTGGAATACTTGAAGTTGCAAGGACAGGTGTTGCGGCTTTGCAAAGGAGTGGAGCATGAGAATTAGAATTTTTGATACAACACTAAGAGATGGCGAGCAAACCCCTGGTATTTCACTATCTCCAGATCAGAAACTTGCCATTGCAAAAAAACTTGACATACTTGGCGTTGATGCAATTGAAGCTGGATTTCCAGTAATCTCTGAAGGTGAATTCAAAGCTGTAAAGATGATTGCAAGTGAAGGTTTGTCTTCTGATATATGTGGTTTGGCTAGAACTAATAAAAAAGACATTGATGCTGCAGTTGATGCAGGATTAAACTACATTCACACATTTATCGCAACTTCTGATATTCATTTAGAGTATAAACTCAAAATGACACGAGAACAAGCACTTGAAAAGGCAATAGAGGCAGTAGAATATGGTAAATCTAGAGGACTCCAAGTAGAGTTTTCTGCAGAAGATGCAACAAGAACTGACAGAACTTTTCTTAAACATGTATTTAGTGAAGTTGCAAAAGCAGGTGCTGACAGAATCGACATCCCTGATACTGTTGGTTATGCAACTCCGGAATATATGGCAGAAATCACTAAAGATGCAATTAAAGCTACAAAACTTCCAATCAGTGTTCATTGTCATAATGACTTTGGGTTGGCTGTAGCCAATGCATTATCTGGGATAAGAGCTGGTGCTCAATGTGCTCATGTCACAATTAATGGAATTGGTGAAAGAGCAGGAAATGCATCATTAGAAGAATTTGTTATGGCTCTAAAGTGCTTACCTTATGATCAAAAATACGAAACTGGAATTAAATCTGAATTACTCTATGAAACATCTAGATTTATCTCAAAAACTGTAGGTGTTCAAGTTCAACCAAATAAGGCAATTGTTGGCGATAATGCATTTGGTCACGAGTCTGGAATACACACACATGGTATATTGAGTAACCCGTTAACCTATGAACCAATAAGTCCTGAATTAGTTGGAAGAAAGAGATGGCTTCAAGTTGGAAAACATGCAGGAATTCATGGTATGAATGCAATGCTTGCTGAATACGGTATACATCCAACAGATGATCAGTCAAAACAAATTCTTGATAAAATAAAAATTATTGGTGATCAAGGAAAACAAATCACAGATGTCGAACTCCTTTCTATTGCAAGTAATATTCTAGGAGAAAAAGGAATCAAACGAATTGTCCAATTGACTGGGTTTTCCGTCTCTACTGGAATTGGAACAATGCCTTATGCATTTGTTAAATTGAAC
>SCUP01000223.1 GCA_004297665.1 Nitrosarchaeum sp.
GTGGGGATTATACAGCTGTAATTCAAAAATATGATCTAATGATTTGTAGACGATGCTTCAGAGAAGTAGCAACATCTTTAGGGTTTAGGAAAAATATGTGATAATCATGCCGGCACAGAATGTTTTAGCAAATCTATTTGTCACATTATACAATAATGAAGCCAGAAGAAAAAGTGAGTGCATTATTCTTCCAACGTCAAAATTAGGTATTGAGGTTCTAAAAACACTTCAAAAAGATGGATACATTGGAGAATTTGAGCACATAGACGATAAAAGAGGTGGGAAATTCAAAATAGAATTATTGGCAAAAATTACAAAATGTGGTGCAATTTCACCAAGATTTAAAGTAAAAAATGAAGAGTACAATGATTGGGAGCAGCAATATCTGCCAGCATATAACCGTGGAATGTTACTAGTAACAACAAATCAAGGGGTTATGTCCCATCATGAAGCTGTAAACAAAGGATTGGGAGGATTTTTGATAGGGTATGTCTACTGAGCAAATTGAGAAATTCCAAGAAATAGTTGAAATTCCTAAAGGAGTAAATGTCACATTAAAAAAACGTATGCTGCATTTTCAAGGCCCACTAGGTAAAACACATAAAAATTTCAGATACATACCAGTAAATATAGAAGTCAAAGATGGAAAAATAATACTCAAATCACAAGGGTATAGAAAAAGAGATTATTCAATATTGCATACTGCAAGATCAATTATCAGAAATATTTGTGAAGGTCTAATTACAGGATACACAATTAAAATGAAGATAGTGTTTGCTCACTTTCCAATTACTGTAAAGATTCAAGACAAGACTATTTTGATTGAAAATTTCCAAGGTGAGAGATCAGCAAGAGTTACAAGAATCATTGGAAATACCAAAGTAGTTCCAAAAGGCGAGGATGTGATTTTAACAGGCGAAGTTTGGAATGATATAACACAAACTGCAGCAAATATAGAACTACGTAGTAAAGTAAAAGATAAAGATCATAGAGTTTTCCTAGATGGAGTCTATGCCTATGAAAAGAAAAAAGGAATAGAAAAATAATACATTTTTAATTTTTGATTATACCACATGACACTTGATTCTGAGTTTTCAAAACAAACATCATCACTTATTGAACAGACATTGGAATTATACAAAAGTGCCGGGGCATCACCAAGAGTAGGACAATTATGGAATTGTCAAAACGTTGGTGATTTTCTTTGTGGTTTTTTTGTAGGTGAAATGGTGGGGTCTGCATTAAGTGCATTTCAGATTGTTCACAAACGTGAACCAACTGCAGAAGAACACATGGAAATAATTGAACTAGTAGAAAGTTATTCCAAAGAAATTAAAGAATTCTTTGCGAAATTCAACTAACAACATTCAGAGATAGTCTAAATCCAAGAGGCGCAAGGATTAAATCGCTTTTACTAAGGTACAAACTTGTGCCTCCCTAGCTCAGCGTGGTAGAGCATCCGACTGTTAATCGGATGGTCATCAGTTCAAGTCTGATGGGAGGCGCTCTTTATTTCTAATCTCGAATTTTGAAATACAAGTTTCCAAGCAGAATTCAGATAGGACACATCTGAAAAGAATATTTCTAAATTCGAATTTAGAAATATTGATCGATTGAAACAATTTAGTTTACTCTATTAGACTGGATAGATCTAATAGATGATCGCATACTAACAATAATGCAGGAGGTTTACATTGGTCAGAACTAGAAGGGCCAACAGATATTGTGTTGATTGTGGGTCAAGATTAGTGTATTATCCCAGGTTATCAAATCCAAAAGCACCAAATGAACACAGAGTTTTAGTTTATGCGTGTCCGGATTGTACAGAAGACTTTGAAAAACCAAAGATGTTTTCAATTAGACGAAATCAAGTAGACGACCCGCTTGAAACCGTTGAAATAGAGATAACTCAAAATCAGAAAAAAACAAATTAAAAAAGAATGAATTTTATGGGTTCACCAAATAGAAAACAAAATGGAACATGTAAAATCAAGAAGCCATATGTGGTATCTTTTACCAATATTTGTAGGATTAATTGGAGGCATCATAGCATATTGGGTTTTAAGACAGGATGATCCAAAGAAGGCAAAAAAATGCTTGTACCTAGGTATTGTATTAGCAATAGTTGGAATTATCATTAATATTTTGATTGTAACACAGATTCCAGATCTAGCACCAGATTTCAACGTAAATGTCTAAAAACTAGGCATCAAAATAGATTGCAAACAGGCATAGTTTTAGGTTATTTCTAAATTCGAATTTAGAAATAATTGAAATTAACAGTATAAGGCATACATAAAATTTAGAATCATATAGACCTGAAATGAATACATCAACATGACTAGTTCTAAAATAAAAGACAATGTAGAAAGATGGTTAATTCATGAGAGTCATTCATTTGAATCAGTTAAAAATCCTGAAAATAATTTCCAAATCCTAGTAAAACATGCAGGACCATATGGAATTCCTGTGGAAATATTTGAACCAAAATCACAGCCAGGAGTTATTGTAATAGGTGCCAAAGTAATAATGAAAAATAATCAAATTGCAAGATATTTGGGATTCAATGATGAGGAAAAAGCCAAATTTGAGAAAAAAACAGTTGATTTTTGTAATTCAATACATGCGATCAATCGAATAATCACAGAAGATGGCAAGAAAAAGGTAGGGGTTTTTGTAGTATTAGATGACAAAGAAAACATCAACCAACAGTCAGTTTTTGATGCAATTGACAGAGTATCTGAAATGCATGAAAAAACTGCACGTTTTTTGATGAAGACATTCTAAATAGATGATTTATTGATTCTATGATGAATTCATGGTTTTTTGAAAATTAGTCATAAAAGCTAAACCCCCCGTTAATTTTACATCAAATAGGCACAATCCAATATTATCAAAACCACTCATTTTTAGAGGGGGTTTAGCACTTGTGCCTGTGTAGGAAAAGCAATCACAAAACCACCAAGATGCCCCAGCTAAACATGGTTGGTGTTTTTTATCTAGGCATGAAAGCTAACCCCCTCTAAAATAGAGAAAAAGACACCATTTTTGAGGAGTTTGTCGGCAGATTCTTAGAAAATATAGTGCTAAACAAATCGAGTATTTTTTCTATTTTACGCTTCAACTATATACCAAATTTTTCTAGATCATACAATGGCACAAATTGGCATAGTAATTGTGATTGGAGCAATTGCGATTTCAATGATAGTTGCATTGTACATGTACACCCAATATCAGACAAACTTTATCACGGCAAAAACAGGAGAACCAGTAGTTATAGGTCCTGTAGAATATACAATAACATTTGATGGAACCCATAAAGGAAACAAAGAAACAACACCTACAGATACATTTGTGAAAATAAGGATAATTGCAAAAAATATCAGCGAGGAAAAAACCAGGATTTCTGGAGGTCAATTTTATCTAATTGATGAAAAACAACAAAAACATCAGCCAGTATATGGTGGGTTTTCTACAGAAGATCTATTAGATGACTGGTTAGAGCCAAACAAGCCAGCAATGTGGACCACACAGTTTGATGTTCCATATGATGAGACAAAACAATACAACATAGTAATTCGTCCATCAAAACAACAAGCATCAGTAGATACTGCGTTAATTTGTATTACTAATTGTTGATCGCAAAAAAATTATTGTCAAATTTTACTAGCAATGAGGCAACTATGTGTGACTTTAACCATATAACCGCAATGATAAAAGAAACTAGGCATGGCAACATCCAAAGCCAAAAGAGCAGAAGCAGCTAGAAAAGCCGCACGTACAAGAAAAAGAAATGCGGCAAAAAAAGCAGCTGAAGCAGCTAAAATGGCAGCGAGAAGAAAACGAAGTAGAGCTGCAAAAAGGGCAGCAGCAACTCGCAAGAGAACAAGTAGACGAGCAGCTCCAAAAAGAAAAGCAGCTAAAAGACGAAGACGTTAAACTGCTTTCCTTACCTTTTTTCCACTTTATTTTACTAACATAATGAAATATTTCTAAATTCGAATTTAGAAAGATTTTATATTTTAGTTATCATTTATTTTTAATTCAGGCATAACAAAAACACGCTCCGGT
>SCUP01000224.1 GCA_004297665.1 Nitrosarchaeum sp.
TAGATGCCAGATTGTTTGAATGGAGCTTGACCTTGAACCTCTAATCGGTGACGAGATGACACAATCGTTTGTGTAAATTCCAAGTATTTCTATATTTGGTGCAAAATTATTAGTTTGACTGGCACTGTAAATGTTGATTAGCCTCAAAAGAGTCAACAGAATAGGAAGTTTACAAATAAGGGGTAAAAACATTAGTTTATGCTTGAGAGCCAATTTAGGAGAATATCATAATTCAGGATATGATTTGTTATTTTTTCGTGAAAAGAAAAAATAGATCCCAATTCCCAAAATAACAAAAAGAGTTCCAAAAATCTTATCATAAACGGTGGTGGAATAAATCAGAAATACACAGATAGCTATTCCAACAAATGGCAATACCTTCTGCCCAATAAATTTGGTCTCTTCTTTTTTCAGTACAATTAATGACAGGCATACTAAGAGATACATAATAGCCATGTTAAAGACCGAAAATGAGATTAATTGAGATATTCCAGCATACATTGAAAGAAAAAATGCAATTATTCCTTGGATAATTAATGCCATGAAAGGCGTTTTGTATCTTTTGTGTACTTTGGAAAAAACTTTTGGAAACAATCCTTCACTAGACATTGCATAGTAAAGTCTGGAAACTCCCAAGACAAAAGATGAACTAGTACCAGTAACAGAAGTAAGAGCACCAAAACTTACAATCACCCCACCAACATATCCTATGACAAGCGTACCAGCTAAGACTAGAGGTAATGTACTGTGTGAAAGTTCAATCCAGTTAATTGACCCATACAAAACAAAATTTGTAGACAAATAAAATAGAGTCACCAATATCATGCCAATTGTTATTGCTTTTGGAATGACTCGTTTTGGATTTTTAACTTCACTTGCGGGTAAAGTTCCCATTTCAAATCCTGCATAAGCCCAAAAAATTAAGACTAGTGCTGGACCAAAATTCTCCCACCCCAAAGGAGCAATAGGAGAATAGTTCTGAGATAGATTTTCTGGATTGTATGACAAGAAAATAAACCCTAATGCAATAACAAGAACAAGTGGCGCAAGTTTCATCAAGGTTAAAACGTCATTGACCCTTCCCCCTAATTTCACACCAAGAATATTCACTGTTGTCAATGAAAAAATAAACAGTCCCTTAACCAAAACTTCTTGCCAAGAATCTAACTCGATAAAAAAATGAAGATATCGTGTAAATACAATAGCAAACAAAGGTAATGCCATCATTTCAGCAATTAACATCAACCAGCCAGCCAAAAATCCATAAAACTTTCCAAATGCCTTTGAAACAAAAGCAAACGGCCCACCAACTTTTGGAACATAATAGCTAGTATAGGAAAACACCAATGCAATAACAAGGGCAAAAACTCCAGCGACAACCCATACAACGATTGAAGCAGGACCAATCATTGCGGCAGTTAATCCTGGTGTGATATAGATATCAGCCCCAATTACTGATCCTATGATAAGATTAGTAAGATCAAACGAAGAAAGTCGTTTTTTAAGATTCAATCAATATCAAAATTATAACTGGCAGGTGAAATATGTTATGTATTTGTATTGTTGTCTGAGAATAATTACGTTTAAAATAAAATACTTGGGGATATCAAAAGTCATTTTCAACAGATTCTTTGTGTATATCAACTGTATCAAAACTTGTTCCTTTACATTGAGGACAGCTAGATATTATAGTCACCCCAGCTCTTTTTGAAAAAACATTCCCACATAACTTACAGACACGAAGTTCACTCAAACTTGTCATGATTTACATTGATAATCATTTTAAATAAACAGTACGTTAAATTTTGACATTGAGAAACAAACACAGTTTAGCAATAATGAACTGCAGTTACAGTGCATCATACGAGTCTTAAAATTCTTTGAAATGTCTTGAAGAACTACTTTATCAGTGACTGGAATTTTTGTAGTCTGAACAAGATAAGAAAAAATTGTTAAAATTAAACAGACATATGTTCAACTCTGATAATTATCAGCCACTTAATTTGTCACATAGTGAACCAAAATCATATTGGATAAAATTTTTTTTGATTTAATTTCATCTAGACATTCCGTTCGTGCATTTAAAAATATTCCAATTCCAGAGGAGATCATAGATTCAATAATCAATGCAGCCGTAAAAGGGCCGTCATCTGGAAATCTCCAATCATATCAGATTTTTATTGTTTCTAAAATAACTGAAAAGGAAAAACTAGTTGAAGCCGCACATGGACAAAATTATATTCGTGAGGCACCCATAGTGATGATATTTTGTGCTGATCCCATACGGTGTAGTGTGGAATATGGCCCCAGAGGGGAACAGCTATTCTCTATTCAAGATGCGACAATTGCATGTGTGTATTCCCAAATCACTGCCCATGATTTGGGACTTTCTTCCGTATGGATAGGATCATTTGATGAAGAAAAAGTGTCTGACATTCTAAAACTAAAAAACAATCTTAAACCGATTGCTATTCTTCCAATAGGTTTTGCAAATGAAACTCCTCAGATCACTACCCGTAGACCAATAGATCAAATAATCCACAAAATCTAAAATAACTAAAAAACAATGACCATACTAACTCCAAGAAAAATATCTGATCTTGAATACAGGATAGAACAAGATTCAGAATATGGTATGAAAGTGCCTGTTGTAATTTACGCAAATGAATATCTGCTCCAAAAAATGATTTTTGATAGAACAATTGAACAAGCAATTAATGTGTCAACTTTACCAGGCGTTCTAAAACAAGTTGTAGTTTTACCTGATGGTCATCAAGGATATGGGTTTCCGGTTGGTGGAGTTGCAGGTATGGATGCCGAAGAAGGCATCATAAGCCCAGGAAGTGTAGGTTACGACATCAATTGTGGAGTTAGATTAATCAGAACTAATCTTACTGAAAATGACATTAGACCAAAATTAACAGAACTTGTTGACCACCTTTTTAATTCAATTCCATCGGGATTACATCCAAAAGAGGGATGTGTACAACTAACCACATCTCAATTAGACGAAGTTCTTGTACAGGGAGTTAAATGGTTAGAAGTAAATGGATATGCAACAAAAAATGATCTGGATGTTTGTGAGGAAAATGGCCACATACAAAATGCAGACCCTCACAAAGTTTCAGAGTTGGCCCACAATAGGGGGGCTCCTCAAGTTGGCAGTTTAGGATCAGGAAACCATTTTCTTGAGATTCAAAAAGTACAAGAAATCCACGATAAAGAGGCTGCAAAAACTATGGGGGTATTTGAAGGACAAATTACAGTATTGATTCATTGTGGGTCAAGAGGACTCGGGCATCAAGTTTGTACAGACTACCTGAAGATTTGTGAAGCAAGTTATCAAAAATATGGAATAGAATTACCAGATAGACAATTGGCATGTGTTCCAAATACATCTGAGGAGGGTGAATCTTATAGAAAGGCAATGAATGCTGCGATGAACTTTGCTTGGTGCAATAGACAAATGATCACACATTATACAAGAAGAACTTTTGAATCAGTTTTGAATCAATCCGAATCAGATTTGGAAATGAATCTTGTGTATGATGTTGCTCATAATAGTGCCAAAGTTGAAAAACATAAAATTGATGGCAAAGAAAAATCAATAGTAGTTCATAGAAAAGGTGCAACAAGAGCATTTCCTGCCAACAGTCCTGACATTCCAAAAAAATACCAAAAGATAGGTCAGCCAATTTTTATTCCAGGTTCTATGGGGAGTGCAAGTTGGATTCTTTTGGGAAATCAAAATTCACTTGATCTAACTTTCGGTTCGACAGCACATGGATCTGGAAGAATAATGTCTAGAACACAAGCACATAAAAATTATAATTATAAACAAATTATTGAAGAAATGCAAGCAAAAGGAATTGTGTTAAAATCAATGACACGATACGGGGTAGTAGAAGAGGCACCTGAAGTGTACAAAGACGTGGACATGATAGCAAGTATATCTCATGATCTTAAAATAGCGACAAAAGTTGCAAGACTTGTACCATTAGGAGTAATCAAAGGATAATTTCTATTATCTAAAATTATATCTCACATCTTTACACTATATCTAAAATACATGCTTTTGTTTAATCTAAAATTATTAGTCATCAAAAATTACTGTTGAATTCATGAGTAACGATATCAGTATTTGTTTCTATATACTAATACACATCACCACTTGGGGGCAATACCTTGCTGGGATTCAGGATAGTATTTATCTAGATTAAATGTCCAATCTGAGCTAGTGAAGCCATTTCAAAAAAAATCAAATGAAAAAGAGATAGAGTCAAAAAAGACAGAGATGCATGAGGAGACATCCCTAGTAGATCCTGACTATAATCTTAAAAAATTATTTAAAAAGGGAGTGAACCTGATGGCTGATGAAAAGCTTGAAGATGCAGTTGTTATTTTTGAGCAGGCATTACGAATTGACCCAAACAGCATTGAGATATTGATGAAATTAGGATATGCAAGATTCCACTTGGAAGAGTACAATGATGCACTAAAGATTTATGATAAAATTTTAGATATAGACGTAACCAACCCCGAAGCTTGGAATTTAAAAGCACTAGTTCACTATGAGCAAAAAAATTATGCTAAAGCACTAGACGCGGTTGAAAAGGCAGTAGAGTCAGATCCCACATATGGAATGGCATGGTACAACAAAGCATGTTTTCTGTCTCTAGTGAATCAAGTTCCAGAATCTCTTGAAGCATTAAAGCGTTCAATCGAAATTGATGTAAAAAATGCAAGAAAGTCAATCAGAGATAAAGATTTTGCAAATGTTAGAATTGAAGAAGGCTTCAAAAGAATCGTAGAAGTAGTAGTCCTAGAATCAATCAGACAAGGATATCACACACTTGGTGCTATTGTATGGACAACATTTCTAGACAAAGCTGATGCAGATGATGCATTGAGAAAATTGCTTGAAAAAGGATTAATCGTTCAACACGAAAAACGAGACGGTCTAAGTAGAATTCCAATATATGATCTTACAGCAGAGGTTGCAGAAAGAATGGGAAAAGAGAAAAAAGGATTATTTGGAATTACAAAAAAACAATTACCAAAACCAGTCAAGAACCTAAAAGAGCTAAGTCAAGCCATACAATCAGTTAGAGAAGCAATAGAAGAAGAAAACGTTGAAAAAACAATTCAAATCTTTGAAGAGTTTATTGAACCAACAAAATCAGGAGAACAAATGATTGAACAATTCTTTGAAGAACACAGGGAGATAAGATTGTGGAAAATCAGATTAAAAGACAGAGGAGTAGACTATCTTATTGAAAATAAAGCTAAGATGCTAAATCTTTTTGATAACATAGAAGTCACAATTACTAAAAAGCTTAGAAACGAAATATCCTAAGTTATTCTGCAGACAAGTCCCAATAGCTTGCATCTTGTTGTTTTGCTATTGGTTTCTCAAGGCCTTTCCATTCTTTGAAAGAGCGTACATACAGCTTAACATTAGGCAAACCAACTGATTTTAGTGCGTAATATGCCAACCCCGAAAGGGTTCCAACACTTCCACAATAAGTAATAATTTCAGAATCACCTGAAATTCTCCTGTTATCTAAAAGTCGCTTCATGTCATCTTTTGGTCGTAGAATTTTATCTTGGGTTGCAAGAGTTCTATATGGAAGGCTGATTGCGCCAGGGATATGTTGTTCTAGATAGTTTAGTCTTTCCCTGTTATCAATGAGGATCACATTTGGTTTATCTTTTGATGCTTCCAAATAATCAGAAGTTGCTAAAATTTCAGGTTTAAGATGAATTGAATGGTTCTTGCTTTGTATTTCTGGGATTTTATTGTCATTTTCTAATCCAAGTGATTTCCATTTACTAAAAGTTGTTTCAAGTAAAGACACATCAGAATGTCCAAGATATTCCAATGTCCAAGCAACTCTAGATGCGAGTGCACCAAATGTATCATCATAAACGACCACGGGAGTTTCATCGCCTATGCCCATTGCATTTACAAGTTTTAAAACACGCTCAGGACTGTCATCAGATAATAAATTTGCAAGTGGAAGATTTACTGCAGTTGGAATATGACTTTGTTTGTAATCTTCCTCTCTTCGTACGTCAATTACTCTAATACTTTTATCTCTAATTTCAGATCTAAGTGAATCAATATCAGTTGTTGTTTTGACTGTTTTTTCTTGGCTCATGCTGCACATTCGCCTTTTCCAGTCTTTGTGTGATAGCTAGAATCACTTCCATAATCATTGTAAAAATCAGGATCTTCTTCTTTTGTAGGTGGGATTGTAAATGAATCCAAAGCTTTTCTTATATCAAGGACGGATTTTATTTTAGAGTCTTCTTTTCCATTTACGACTCTGTGCATCCAGTCTTTAAGAGTGTCATCAGATTTTTTATTTTGTTTGAATAATTCAATAATTTTTAAAATTACTGGGATTACTCTTTTTGCAGGAATTCTATGACATGTGGCACCAAGCATTGTTTCTCCATCGGAGCGTCCTCCCAGAGACATTTGGTAGTTAGGATACATTTCTTTTCCAACTCTACCTCCTCCACCAAAGAAACCAATTGTGGCAATTCCATGTTGACCACATGCGTTTGGACATCCGCTTATCTTAATTGAGGAATCGCGTAAATCATCATCTTGGTCTAATTTGAGTTCAAGGAATTTTCTTTGAATTTCCTTTGCCAGTCTATGAGAGTTAGTCAAAGCAAGATTACATGAAGTTGTGCCTGAGCAACCAATAGGGGCAGCCATGGTTAAGGCGCCAGACTTTGCCAATCCCACGGTAAGCAGTCGGGAATACAAACGTGTCAAGTCATCATCATGGACATAACGTAATGCAATGTTTTGTACAAACCCAGCTCTTGCATAGCCTTCTGAGGAGAATTCTCTAATTATTGTTGCCAGTGCAGTTATCTGATTTGATGTAATGTCTCCAGCTTCAAGGGTTATGAATACAGAGTGATACTCTGACTGTTTTTGTTTTAGGGTGTTTGTTTTTAGCCATCTTGCATATCCATCAGGAATTGAACTTCCGCTTTCATCAGATATTCTAATTGGTCTTTTAATTACTGACGGAGTATGATCTACTTCAAGACTAGTGACAACAGATTGAGTTGCCCTCACTATAGCTCTTTCTTTGAGAACTAGGTTTTGGAATTTTTCCCAGCCCATGTCATTTACAAGATAACGCATTCTATTTCTTGCCATGTTTTTCCTATCACCTAATCTATCAAAGATTCGCAATACTGCAATTGAAGTATACAAAAGATCTTCTTCTGGAGTAAACTCTTCTAATTGATAACCGACAAAAGATTTGTTACCTAATCCTCCACCAAGAAAAATTTTGAATCCTTTTTGAATAGATCCATCCAAATCTCTAGTTTGCGGAATCAGTCCAACATCTACCATTCTTACCATTCCATGTTTTTCACAACATGTAAAATTAAATTTGAATTTTCTTGGTAGACTTTGCGATAATGGATTTCTCAAAAAGAACCTAGCTGTGGCAAGTGCATATGGAGTAGAATCAAATTCTTCATCAGGACAAACTCCAGATAAAGGGCTGCACATTACATTTCTTACAGAATTACCACATGCTTCACGCGAGGTAAGGCCTACTTCAGCTAGTCCTCGTAAAATTTCTGAGACGTCCTCTAAGATCACCCAGTGCAACTGAATATTTTCTCTTGTAGAAAAATGAGCGCTTCCTATAGAAAATTGCTCACTTAGTTGAGATATTTTTTCAAGTTGATGCGGGTAAATTTCTCCTGCAGGCAATTTGATTCGAACCATAGCGTAATCATTGGTCATTCTGGTGCCATATGCCCCATGTTGGAGCCTATATCGTCTAAAGCTGTCTTCGTCGTATTTTCCTTGACGGAATAACTTTACAGTATTAGCAAAGTCTTCGGCTTCTTCAATTCTTGCCCAATTGATTTTAGGTTTAGGCGAGTCTAGATACGATTGTTTAAGATCAGATACGGTCAATACAATAGAAAGTCCTTTGAGTTATGATATAAATTTTTGATATAGGGAAGTTTAGGAGGTAAGATTTCGATGTCAGACATGAATTTTCCTGTACTGTAAATAATTCGCGCATCTTAGAATTAGTTTCACCTAATTTAAAAAAGTGGGAAAGTATTAATGGGTTCTAAGAAGCAATATTTTCATGCAAAAAGCTACTGTTGCAGAAAAATCAACAAAAATATTTACTGATGTTCGTGAAGTCGATATTACTCGTGCAATTGCAAACGAATTTCATGCAGTTCTAATAGACAGAGCAGAATCAGATGTGATAATTATAGGAGCTGGACCTGCAGGATTAACTGCAAGCAGAGATCTTTCAAATATGGGTTTCAAAGTTTTAGTTGTTGAACAAAATAATTACCTTGGTGGAGGTTATTGGCTAGGTGGATACATGATGAATCCAGTAACAGTCAGAGAACCGGCCCAAAAGATATGGGACGAATTAGGAATTCCATACAAAAAAGTTTCAGAGGGATTATACTTGACACCAGGACCGCATGCAGTATCAAAACTAATTGCAGCTGCATGTGATGCAGGAGTAAAATTTCTCAATCTTACAAAGTTTGATGATCTTGTTTTAAAAAATGGCAGAGTTGCAGGCATTGTGGTCAACTGGATGCCAGTATCAGCATTACCAAGAAACATAACATGTGTTGATCCTATTGCACTAGAGGCAAAAATGATTATTGATGCATCAGGACACGACTCTGTTGCAGTAAAACGACTTGTCGATAGAGGATTGGTAGAATGGAAGGGGATGAATCCAATGTATGTAAATGAGGGAGAGGAACATGTGGTTCACAATACTGGTGAAGTATATCCAGGATTAGTTGCAGCAGGAATGTCTGTGACTGAGACATATGGACTGGCAAGAATGGGTCCTACGTATGGTTCAATGTTGTTTTCAGGAAGAAAAGCAGCTGAAATCACAGCAGAGAAAATCAAAGAGTTAGAAAGATAAGCAATTATTAATTTATTGATTCATTGAAGATCTCAAAAATATTTTTGTATGATGAGCCTGCTGTTTCTCAGATTCATCTTGGGAGACTGGCTGATTTTCTGAAAGAAACATTTCCAGTTCAAGTTGAAACAAGAGAAAATATTTTAAAATTCGCAAAAAAAGATACAGCCGCAAAAATTGCATCATGTAGAATTTTCAATCCTAGAAAACCATATGAAAAACACAAACCAAGTACAGATGAAATTCTTTTTGAAGAAGCAAATTTTGAAGACACTGCAAAAACAGAAAATATTATCATGTATGACGGATTTGAACTTCAAAAAGTATTAACAGAATTAATCCCAAATGAGGAAACATCATCAGATTTATTCCACATTTTTTTTACAAACAAATTGACGTGTACTTATGATTGTAATGATTATAGATATCACGGAAGGGCAGTAATCGGTGCAAATCCTTCAATAATTTCAACAACAGGAATAATTGAAGCACCAGCAAAACCAAGAGAATACTATTTAGATTTAATATCAAATTACACACAGGGCATAAATGTAGAATCAATAAAGCAAAAATACAAAGGAACGTATCTAGAATACAACGACACTAGACTGTCAAAAATCATAGAAGGTTATCTGTTACAAGCGATATTCTATTTTGAAACAGGTGAAGCATTTTGTGATAAAACAGAATGCAGACTTTTTAATGCACATTGGCAAAAAGACCTATTGTATTCGCAGCTAGAATATGGAAAATTATGTGAAACCCATCAACAAGTGCTAAAAAGACTAACTAGTTAAAAATAAAATTTCAGTTAAAACATTAAATGAAAACTTATCTATTTTTTCCAAAAGATCCCTGATGATCACTTAAACAGCAAGAACATTGTTTAGTATAACATTCATTTACGGTCTCATGACCACAAGAGCCACAATGACAGAAAGAATCACTAGCCACAAGTATAAACCGGATTATGGATGGTTAAAAACATTGAGATTCTAAAAGAATTATGAAATAAGAGAACGTCAACATTTCAATTACCAATATTGTGCACATTACAGACTCACTGTAGGATTTTTTTGATCAACACTTGTAAATTACGTATTCTTTTTGCATGAATTCCAGTTTTTTTAGATAATTTAATTTCGTCATATTCAAGGAGATCTTTTGCAATCATCATACCAATATTAGAGAAAATACCCAATTCTTTTGAAGACAGATTCAAAATAGTTATAGGGTATAATTTATTTTGCTCAATAACCCTCTCGAGGCTTTTTTCTGAAGGGTATCTCCAAGAAAAAACTTGCTGACCAATGCAGTTTGCATATTTTTTTGCATTTTCAGAGATTTTAGAATTACAAAAAATAAGTTCACCAGAAAATCTAGGAGATGTGTCTAAAAATCGTGCATGGGTGTAAAGTGCTACTTTAAGTCCAACAAAGGTACCGCGGTGAGAATTATGCTTGCATTCGATCATAAATTGTCTAGAATCAGACATGCCGATCAGATCAATTTCATGCAAAGCACATTTTCCTTTAACATTGACTCTAATTCCAGAAACTTGTAAATCATAATATTTCAATAAATCTGCCACATAATTTTCAAAAGCAAATCCAGATGGACCAAGTCGCATAATTGCTTCCTTTAGCTGATATCTTTGATGTAACCCCATTGCATCTTTTTCTTCTGAAATAGCTTGTAAAACCAATTTGTAAATATCACTGGTCCCCATATCACGATAAACATCTGAACGAACTTTTTTCAAAATTCTTTGTGCAGCATTTCTACTTGCTCCTGCTCGCATACAAGTACTCAAAATTTTATTTGCGTTAAATTTGACCTTACTTCCATCCGCTTTGAATATGAAAAAGTTTCTAGGGGCCATACACTAAATTTTCAGACAAGTACATTAAATTTTTACCGTGATTTGCTTTGAAATTTAAAAGAATTTGGCTATGAAGAGGATTCATGGAACATGCAAAAGAACAACTAACAGAACAAAAACAAGTATTATGATTAGCGACCAATCATAGAATCAATAACTTAAATTAATGAAATTCAAAGATGTCATATTATGATGGCGGCAGATTCTGGTGCAACAATACTTGAAAACAAAGATGACTCACCAAAAATGCCAGATAAAAAGAAAACAAAATTTGACATTGTAATTATTGGAGCAGGTCCTTCAGGATATACTGCAGGAATTTATTGCTCAAGGGCAGGATATGACACACTTATTTTATCAGGCATATTGCCAGGCGGGCAATTAGTCAATACGACAGAAGTTGAGAATTATCCAGGATTTGAAAAAGGAATAATGGGTCCGGATTTGATGATAGAGATGAGAAAACAAACACAGAGAATGGGAACTACAATCATAGACGATGAAGTAGTAGATGTGGATTTCAGACACAAGCCATTCAAGGTCCTAACAGCTTCCGAAGAATATGAGGGAAGGGCAGTAATTATTGCAACAGGGGCAAACCCTAGAAAAATAGGATTGCCCGGAGAACAAACATTTGCAGGAAAAGGAGTATCATATTGTGCAACATGTGATGGTCCATTTTTTAGAAATCAAGAATTGATAGTAGTAGGTGGAGGAGACTCTGCAGTAGAAGAAGCAACATTTCTCACTAAATTTGCAACAACAGTACACCTAGTACATAGACGAGAATCATTGCGTGCTAGTAAAATAATGCAAGAAAGAGCAATGAAAAACAATAAAATAAAATTTCATTGGAACTATGAAGTAACAGACATTAAAGGGGATCAAAAAATGCGTCAGGCAGTACTAAAAAATATCAAAACAGGTGAAGAAAAAACGCTAGATGTTGCAGGTCTTTTTGTTGCAATTGGTCATGAGCCAAATACCAAACTTTTCAAGAAGCAGATTAATTTAGATAATGAAGGGTATATTATTTTAAAAAATAAAACACATACCAATGTGGAAGGAGTTTTTGCAGCAGGAGATGTGCATGACCGAAATTATAGACAGGCAATCACTGCAGCAGGATTTGGATGCATGGCTGCAATAGATGTGGACAAGTACCTTACAGAGAATTCCTAAATAACCAATCTAATCCACAAATTATCTAATGAAAAACGCTCAATGTAAAAAATGTTTGAATAAGTTTAATGAAAAAGACATTTACACAATTCAGCAATTCCAATATAGAAAGGAACCACCATACGAATGGACAAGGGAGTTTTTTAGAGATTTAGAAATCAGAGAATGGGATTCGTTTTGTGAAAAATGCATAATGGATTATTCAAAAATATCAAATGATTCATGGAAAAATCATGCTCAAAATTAGATTCCAAACTCTTTATTGCAGAAAAATTTAGGCATATTATGACTGAAGAACTTGAAAAATTAAAAAAATCAGCCAAGGAATATAGTGATAATTTAGCCAAGTTAGGAAAAGAACTAGCTAAAATTCAATTTAATTACAAAGTAATAGAAAACACTACAGAACAATATTGGCAAAAACGTATCAATGAATTTAAGAAATATAATGAAAAAGGAACAGAATACTATACTCAAGCGCATGCATTGATGAATTTAGTAGACAAGGAACAATCAGGATTGTTTTTGCTCAGCATAAGTAAACTACGCCAGCTTGGGCTAAAACTATTAACAAACATGGAAGAAGTAAAACAGAATCCATCAATTATTAAATCAAAAGACAAACAACAAAGTAAATGGAGCAAAGAACTCAGAGAAAAATTAATAGAATCAAGTAATGCGTGTCTGCATCACGAAATGGATATGAATAAATCGTTTCGAGAGTTTTATGAAACGCATCTAAAAAATATCTTAGAGCAAAAATAGTACAAATTCAGAGATTTGAAAATCAATATGCCAATTCTGACATGTATTTTGCTTCTTTGAGAGCATC